>JAFZRB010000033.1 GCA_017620115.1 Clostridia bacterium
GCATCTCCCAGGTCATATCGGGGATGTAGGCGGGAAAGCCGCCGTATTCGTTTCCGACCATGGAGCCCGGGAAGGTGACCTTCATGCTGTTCATGTAGGCCGCGGAGGACTGGGTGGTCGCGCCCATCATCTCGCTGTACACCGTGCCCTCGATGGTGAGGGGCGCGTCCTCGCTCTCCAAGCGGTAGCGCCAGGCTTCCTCGCGGAAGATGCTCTCATCCTCGAGGATCATGGGATGCAGGCAGCTGTCGGTATAGTAGTCGGCGTATTTCAGCAGCTGCGCCTCGCTCAGGCTGGCGACGGGATAGCTGGTCAGCCTGTCCATGGTGAAGGCGTTCATGTAGGTATTGTAGGTCTGATAGGACAGGTTGAAGAACAGGGCTTTGGAGGGATATTTCTCCGAGCCGTCCAGCGTCGAATGCTCGAACACGTGGGGCAGGCCGGTCCGATCGATCGCGTCGGTGAAGAACGTGAGGTCGAACACGCGGTTCGTATCGTCGTTGGCGATATAGAACAGCTCCGCGCCCGTCTTCTGATGCTCAAAGCGCACGATCTGCGCGTCGATCATCGGGAACTCACGGATCTCCTTCACTTCAAATCCGTAAACGACATCGCCCACGGCGGGCAGCGCCGTCTCTTCCTCCGCGCCTGCGAAAACGAACGACGTCATCGCCAGGCACAGCGCCAAGATAAGGGCCAGTGTTTTTTTCATGGGGTTTCCTCCTCTGATAGTATATCGCACCGCGGAATATCCGCGAATACTTCACGAACCGGTTCAGGGAATATCCGGCAGCCTGTCGAGCAGCTCTTCGTAGAGCGCGCGGGTCGCTTCCTCGTTCGCGGCGTTGATGACCACATGGCCGTTGGCCGTCAGCAGATCGATGCCCAGCGGTACCCGCGCATAGGCGTACAGCGTGTAGCTACCGAATTCTCCGTTCAGATAGCGCCCGGCCATGATGCGCTCGCCGCGCATGCCGCTGAGGCGCCGGCCCGCGTCGGGATCCTCGATCAGGCGGGCGGAGCGGATCTCGTCGTAGCGGACGCTGAAGGGAGCGGCAAACGTCGCGCTCACGCGCAGCGCGTCCTCGCCCAGGCTCGCGCTGACGCCGCCCGAGAAGATCACCAGCGCCGTGAGCAGCGCCACGGCCGCGGCCAGCAGCGTGCCGGAATTCTTCCGGAGCAGCTTCACGCCCTTTTCCCGCACGTCTTCCATGAGCATCCCTCCCGGCGCGAATTCGTCCAATAACGGCGATACCGTATATATTATAAACGCATGTGTGTTATTTTTCAACATAGGAAAGCGATTCGATGATAAATTCCGTTTTCGCTCCGAACATTCCCGCGTCTTCTTTTCGTTTCATTCGTAAAAAAATAGGAAAACCCCTTGACAAAACCGGGTCTCATGGATAAAATGAGGCCAATCCCATACAAAAAAGCTGCGACGAAGACGGTTGATATCGCCTTTTCCAGAGAGTCGGCGGCTGGTGCGAGCCGGCAGAGCGCAATATCGGATAACCTATCACTTCCGAGCTGAAGCCTTGAACGACGCGTCAAGTAAAGGTCTTCCGTAAGGCTGCGTGAAAGCACAGGGCTTGTTGGAGCCCGTTAAGCGGCGTCGATCAAAAGACGCAAGTTGAGTGGTACCGCGCGCAGTACATGCCCGTCTCAAGAGAAATCTGAGACGGGCCTTTTTTCGTCCCGGCAGGATGAGCGAAAGGAGAAAAACCATGGAAACGAACAACGTCATGAACATGCTCACGGAGGTCAGCCAGCGCATCCGAGAAATGCGCGAGATCACGGGCTTTTCCGTGGAGGAAATGGCCAAAAAGACCGAGCTGGACGTGGAAACCTACCTGAAATATGAAAATGGGCTGACCGACCTGCCCTTCACGTTCATCCACAAATGCTCTCTGGCCTTCGGCATCGAGCTGACGGAGCTGCTCGAGGGCTCCAGCGCCCGCCTGTCCAGCTATACCGTGACGCGCGCCGGACGCGGCATCGAGACTGCCCATGAAGACGGCATCGACATCCGCAACCTCGCGCCCATGTTCAAGGGCAAGCTGGCCGAGCCGTATTTCGTGACATACGACTACGTGCCCAAGCAGCAGACTGAGCCCATCCACACCACCACGCACTCCGGCCAGGAGTTCGACCTGATCCTCAGGGGCCACCTGAAGGTTCAGGTGGGCGGCCACACGGAGATCCTCGCCGAGGGCGATTCCATTTATTATAATTCCTCCACCCCGCACGGCATGATCGCCATCGACGGCGCGCCTTGCCAGTTCCTCGCCGTGGTCATCTCCGGCGACGACAGCGCCGACGAGAGCCGCATCGCCAAGACCATCAAGGCCGCCGGCCACACCGACGGGCTCATCGCCGAGCGGTTCATCAGAACCGAGGAAGATGAAAACGGCGCGCTCACGGCGATCCGCTTCGTGGACGAGGAAAAATTCAACTTCGCGTTCGACGTGGTGGACGCGCTGGCCGAGAAGAAGCCCGACGCGCCCGCCATGCTGCACCTCGACCACAACAAAGTCGAGCGCCGCTTCACCTTCGCGGACATCAGGCGCGCCTCCGCCCAGTGCGCCAACTACTTCACCTCGCTGGGCATCAAAAAGGGCGACCGCGTGATGCTCATCCTCAAGCGGCACTATCAGTTCTGGTTCGCCATTCTGGGCCTTCACAAGCTGGGCGCCATCGCCATTCCCGCCACGAACCTTCTGAAGGAGCACGACCTCACCTACCGCTTCGACGCGGCGGGCGTTTCCGCCATCATCTGCGCCGACGACGACGGGCTGTGCCATGAGGTCGACCTGGCCGCCGCGCAGTGCCCGCAGGTGAAGCTGAAGCTGGTCACCGGCGACGAGCCGCGCGAAGGATGGCATATGTTCGACCGCGAATTCAAGCTGTTCTCCGGCAAATACGAGCGCACCGCCGAGACGCCCTGCGGCCATGACCCGATGCTCATATTCTTCTCCTCCGGCACCACCGGCTATCCGAAGATGGCGCAGCACGCCTACACCTACCCCCTGGGTCACTTCATCACCGCGAAATACTGGCACTGCGTGCAGGTCGGAAAACTCCACTTCACCATCTCGGACACCGGCTGGGGCAAGGCGCTGTGGGGCAAGCTGTACGGCCAATGGCTGTGCGAAGGCTGCGTGTTCACCTACGATTTCGACCGCTTCAACGCCGCGGACATCCTGCCGCTGTTCAAGAAATACGGCGTGACCACATTCTGCGCGCCGCCCACCATGTACCGCATGATGATCAAGGAAGACCTGAGTAAATACGATCTCAGCTCCGTGCAGAAGGCCACGACGGCCGGCGAGGCGCTCAACCCCGAGGTGTTCCGGCAGATCGAGGCCATGACAGGCCTCGAGGTGATGGAGGGCTTCGGTCAGACCGAAACCACGCTCACCATCGGCAACCTCACCGGCTCCACCTACAAGCTGGGCTCCATGGGCAAGCCCGTCCCCGCCTACGACATCGACCTGGTGGACGCGGACGGCAATCCCGTGCCGATCGGCGAGACCGGCGAAGTGGTCGTGCGCACCGACAAGGGCGTCCCCTGCGGCCTGTTCCTGGGCTACTACCGCGACGAGGAACGGACGAAGGAAGCCTGGCACGACGGCATGTACCACACCGGCGACCAGGCGTGGAAGGACGAGGACGGCTTCTACTGGTA
>JAFZRB010000234.1 GCA_017620115.1 Clostridia bacterium
AAAGCGTCGATGCTCGCCTGCGCGCGCTCTTTCTCTCCGGCCTCGGCGAAGATGCGGAGCAGGGGCTCGGTGCCGGAGAAGCGGCAGGTGACGAAGCCCCCGTCGCTGAAGTACACCTTGCAGCCATCCTCGTAGCTTACGCGGTCGATATCGCGGCCGAAATCGGGAAGGATCTTCTCCGTGAACACCAGGTTGTGGATGCGCTGCCTGTCGTTTGGCGCGAAGGCATAGTTGCCCTCCGCCATTACGTATTTGCCGTATTTCTTTTCCAGCATTTCGACGATTTCCGTGGGGCTCTTTTTCATCGCGGATATCATCTCCACGAACAGCGCGGCGGCGTAGGTGGAATCCTTGCCGTGGATGTGGCCGCGAACGGTCAGGCCGCCCGAGGATTCGCCGCCAAGTACGGCGTCCACCTCGTCGATCTTCGAGGATATCCACTTGAAGCCCACGGGCACCTCGTAGCAGACCTCGCCCAGATCCTCCGCGACGCGGTCGAGCATGTGCGTGGTGGACATATTGCGCACCACCGGGCCCTTCCAGCCGCGGTACTCGTGCAGGTAGTAGTACAGCATGACCAGAATCTCATTGGCGTTGATGTAGCGGCCGTTGCTGTCGATGATACCCAGCCGGTCGCCGTCGCCGTCCAGCGCGATGCCCAGATCGTAACCGCCGCTCACCACGCGGGTGGTCAGCTCGTGCAGCGTGTCCTCGGTGGGGGCGGGCAGGTTGCCGCCGAAGTAGGCGTCGCGCCCCATGTGGATGGTATCGACCGTGCAGCGCGCGGTGTACAGGATGCACATGAGCGCGTAGGTGCCTGAGCCGTACATGGGATCGAAGAGGATGCGCGGGCCGCGTTCGCGGATGGCCGCCATGTCCATCTGGCTGATGATATCGTCCAGGAAGGGATTGAAGGGATTGCGCAGGAATTCGACGCCGCCTTCCTCGCAGGCCCTGTCGAAAGGCGTGAAGGGGATGTCGCCCTCCAGCGTTCCGATGATCTCCTCGAGACGGCCGGTGACCTCCAGCGGCGCGTCGCGGCCCTCGTCCACGATTACCTTGATGCCGTTGTAGCTGGCGGGATTGTGGCTGGCCGTGACCTCCAGGCCGCAGTGCAGCCCGCGGCCCTTGACGGTGTGCATGATGAGCGGCGTGGGCGCGGAGCGCTTCAGGAAATACACATGGATTCCCGCGGCGCACAGCACCTCCGCCATCCAGCGCGCGGCCGTATCGGAGAGGAAGCGGTGATCGTAGCCGATGATGACGGGCTTTTCGTCTTTTCCGTTTTCCTTCAGATATCCGCAGACGCCCGCGGCGACCTTGCGAATGTTCGCGCAGATGAAATCCTCGCCGATGACGGCGCGCCAGCCGCCTGTGCCGAATCGGATCATATTCATGCACCGTCCTTTGTATTGTATTGTCCAGTAATTCAATTATAAAGCTTCGGACTGAGCTTGTCCAGTACGCGCTGAAAAATGATAGAAAAACGACATGTATATTTATAAAAACGCGCGGCGCCGCCCCGCAGGGACAGCGCCGCGCGCATGACGGCGTCTCAGGCGTTTTTCATGAACGCCAGGTATGCCTTTCTCGCCTCGTACAGGTCGGCCTTGCTGATGATCTCCATGGGGGCGTGCATCGAAAGAACGGCCACGCCGCTGTCGATGACCTCCATGCCGTACAGCGCGCAGATATAGGCGATGGTGCCGCCGCCGCCCTGATCCACCTTGCCCAGCTCGGCGAACTGGTAGGCGACGCCGCCCTCGTCCATGATGCCACGCAACCGGGCGATAAACTCGGCGTTGGCGTCGTTGGAGCCGGACTTGCCGCCCGAGCCGGTGAACTTGTTGTAGCACACGCCGCGGCCCAGGTAGGCCACGTTCTTCTTCTCGAACGCGCTCGCGAAGTTGGGGTCAAAGCCCGCGCTCACGTCGCAGGAAAGCATGCGGCTGGCGGACAGCGCGCGGCGCAGCGTGAGGTCGCTGTAAGCGCCGGAGGCGGCGATCAGCTCGGCTACGGCGTTCTCGAAATAGTGCGCGCGCATGCCGGTGGCGCCCACGCTGCCGATCTCCTCCTTGTCGGCCAGGATGCAGCAGCAGGTGGCTTCAGGCGTCTCGTCGAGGGAGAGGATGGCGTCCACGGAGGGGAAAGCGCACACGCGGTCGTCGTGGCCGTAGCCCAGGATCATGCTGCGGTCAAGGCCCATGTCGCGCGCCTTGCCGGCGGGCACGACCTCCAGCTCGGCGGACAGGAAGTCTTCCTCCTCGATGCCATATTTGTCCTTAAGAATCTTCAGGACGTTCGCCTTCACGGCGTCCTTTTCGCCCTTCTTGTCGCCGTCGTCCCCTTCGGCCTCTTTCTTTTCCGTTTCAAGCGGGCGGCCGCCCACGATGAGGTTCAGCATTTCGCCCTCGATCACGGTGGCGGCGGTCTTTCCCATCTGCTCGCGGGAGAGGTGGATGAGCAGGTCAGAGACGCACAGCACGGGATCGTCGTCATCCTCGCCGATCACGATGTCCACCACCGTGCCGTCCTTCTTCGCGACCACGCCGTGCAGCGCCAGCGGGATGGTGACCCACTGGTATTTTTTGATGCCGCCGTAGTAATGGGTGTCGAGATAAGCCAGGTCGGTGTCTTCGTAGAGGGGATTCTGCTTCACATCCATGCGCGGCGAGTCGATGTGCGCGCCAATGATGTTCATGCCCGCCTCCAGCGGCTTTTTGCCGATGTGGAACAGCATGATCGCCTTGCCCATACAGTTCGAGTACACCTTATCGCCGGGCCTGAGGGCCTCGCCCTTCGCCACGACGTCGGCGAGGTTCCTGTAGCCCTTCGCCTCGGCCAGGGCGACGGTCTCCTTCACGCATTCGCGTTCGGTCTTGCCGCCGTCCAGGAAAGCGCGGTAGCGCGCGCTCAGGTCGTTCAGCTTTTCAATATCCTCCGGCGTGTAGTTTTTCCAGGCGTTTGGTCTTTCCATGAGTCTGTATGCCTCCCTGATATTCAGAATCTGGGTTTATTATATCATCAGAGCCTCCGTTCGGCAAGGGGGAAAAACTATCGGCGCAAGCTTGCTTTTCACGCGATTCATGCTATAATGGAGCCGTTCCAGGAGATGGAAGGAACGGGAGGAAAAGCGCGATTTTTCCTGCCTCGTTTCCCCGCTGAGGAAATCCTGAACAGAGGAGGTTGACATACCAAATGAGAACTCTGGCCCGCCGCGCCTATGACTATATTTCCGCATTCCTGCGCTGGATCGTCCTGTCGGTGATCGTGGGCGCAGCGTGCGGTCTGGTCGGCACGCTGTTCAGCGTCAGCATCAGCTGCGCGACCCGCTGGCGGGAGCAGCTGCCGTGGCTTATCTTTCTTCTTCCGTTGGGAGGCCTGCTGATCGTCCTTATGTATCATTGGATGAAGCAGCCTCTGACGCTGGGCGTGGATAAGCTGTTTCTGTCCATTCAGGAGCATTCTGACGTGCCCGCGGCCATGGCGCCGCTGATCTTCCTCGGAACCTTTATCACCCATCTGTGCGGAGGCTCCGCCGGCCGGGAAGGCGCCGCGCTTCAGCTGGGCGGCACATTGGGCAACAGGATCGCGAAGGCGCTGCGCCTTCAGGACAACGACCGGGATACCATGACGCTGATCGGCATGGGCGCGCTGTTTTCCGCGTTGTTCGGAACGCCGTTGACGGCCATCCTCTTCGTGATGGAGGTGCTTGCGCTGGGGCATCTGAGCTACTCCACCTTCGTTCCCTGCCTCATCGCCAGCATGACGGCCTACGGCGTGTCCGCGCTGCTGAATATGAAGCCGGAGAGCTACGCGCTGAGCGCGGTTCCCGCGCTGTCTGTGCGCACCGTGCTGATGGTCGGCGCGCTCGCCATCCTTTGCGCGATGCTGTCCATCGCCTTCTGCAAGGTCATGCACTTCTCCGGAAAATTCATGAAAGAGCGCGTGAAGAACGATTACATGAGGGCTGCCGTAGGCGGCGCCGCGATCATCCTGCTGACGCTTCTGGTCGGAACGCGAGATTATAACGGCGCAGGCGCCGCGGTGATCGAACGGGCCGTATCCGGCTCCGCGCGCCCGCAGGATTTCCTTCTCAAGCTGCTGTTTACCGCGATCACGCTCTCCTGCGGGTATAAAGGCGGCGAAATCGTGCCAACCTTCTACGTCGGCGCGACATTCGGCTGCGTCATCGGCCCGCTGCTGGGGCTGGATCCCGCGTTTGCAGCCGCCATCGCCATGGTGGCCACTTTCTGCGGCAACACCAACTGTCCCATCGCCTCGATATTCCTGAGCATTGAGCTTTTCGGAACGCAGGCGCTGCACCTCTTTGTCATTGCCTGCGCGATATCCTATATGCTGTCCGGCAACAGCAGCCTGTATCACGCGCAGCTCCTGCCGGACAGGGAACTGAAGCTCGTCAGGATGAATATACCCAAGGGCGACCGTCGCGGAGAAGCCGACGCCCGATGATATGCGATGGCCTATGATTCCGCCGGTGAAAGCGCAAAATCCCGATGCGGAAAGAACGAGCCCCCATGCCGGCGTTTTCGGCATGGGGGGGCTGGCATAAAGCTCTGATTGACCGGGAATGACATAAACCTCTGTCTCTTA
>JAFZRB010000235.1 GCA_017620115.1 Clostridia bacterium
TACGCCTTCATCAGGTTCGAGCGGGTCAGGAACTCATTGGCTGAATACACGCCCTTGAGCGATTCGCCCGGAATGCCCATGAAGTTCGGCAGGCCCGCGCCGGAGCCCACAAACACGGCCTCGAAGCCCATATCGAACAGCTCGTCGATGGTCAGCGTCTTGCCAATGACCACGTTCGGCTCCACGTCCACGCCCAGCGCCTTCAGCGTGTCCACTTCCTTCGCCACGATGCGCTTGGGCAGGCGGAATTCCGGAATGCCGTAAACCAACACGCCGCCCGCCGTGTGCAGCGCTTCGTACACGGTGACCTTGTAGCCCTTCTTCGCCAGATCTCCCGCGCAGGTGAGGCCGGAGGGGCCGCTGCCCACAATGGCTACGCGATGGCCGTTGCCCGCGGGCGCTTTCGGCTTTTCCGCGGCGTTCTCATTGTGCCAGTCGGCCACGAACCGCTCCAGCCGCCCGATGCCCACCGGCTCGAACTTGATGCCCAGCGTGCACTTGCTCTCGCACTGGGTCTCCTGCGGGCACACGCGGCCGCAGACCGCCGGCAGCGAGGAGGATTTGTTGATGACCTGATACGCGCCCTCGAAGTCGCCTTCCTTGACGCGCGAAATGAAATCCGGAATATCGATGTTCACCGGGCAGCCAGCCACGCAGGGCTTGTTGCGGCAGTTCAGGCACCGCTTCGCCTCGTCCACGGCGATCTCCGCCGTGTAGCCCAGCGCTACCTCGCTGAAATTGTGCGCGCGCACGTCGGGAGCTTGCGTGGGCATTTCATGTTTTTTCGGATTCAGCGCCATGTCTGTCTCCCTCCTTACGCGTTTTTGAACAGGTTGCAGGTTTCTTCATAGGCGTGCCGCTCGAAATCCGCGTACATGCGGCCGCGGCTCATGGCCTCGTCGAAATCCACCTCGTAGCCGTTGAAATCCGGGCCGTCCACGCACGCGAACCTGGTCACGCGCCTGCCGTCCTGATCGAGCGTCAGGCGGCAGCCGCCGCACATGCCCGTGCCGTCGATCATGATGGGATTCATGCTCACCGTGACCGGCACACCAAAGGGCTTCGCGGCCGCGACGACGAATTTCATCATGATCAGCGGGCCGATGGCGATGATCTCGTCAAACGTTTCGCCCGATTCCAGCATTTCCTTCAGCGGGACGGTGACGTTGCCGTGGCGGCCATAGGAGCCGTCGTCCGTCATCACGAACAGCCGGTCGGAACACGCGCGGAACTCGTCTTCCAGAATGAGCAGATCCCGGCTGCGGAAGCCGATGACGGACGTAACCTGCGCGCCCAGCCTGTGGAACTCCTGCGCGACGGGCATGGCGATGGCGCAGCCGACGCCGCCGCCCACGATGCACACCTTCTTGATGCCCTCCGTGCGCGTGGCCTGGCCCAGCGGGCCCACGAAATCCTGAATGGCTTCGCCCTGTTCCGTATGGTTCAGAAGCTCGGTCGTCGCTCCGACGATCTGGAAGATGATCTTCACCGTGCCGGCATCAGGATTAACGCCCGCGACTGTAAGAGGAATGCGTTCGCCCTCCTCGTCGACGCGCAGGATGATGAACTGGCCGGGTCTGGCCTTGCGGGCCACCAGCGGCGCCTCGATCTCCATCTGCGTCACGGTGGGATTCAGCGCCTTTTTCGTGACGATTCTGTACATACTCATTCACTCCATTTTCTGATAGAGGGCGGCCGTCCGCCTCCGACTGGTTTCATTATAGCACAGCCTGCGCGAAAATGCGTCGCCATGGCGATACGCCGGAAATATTTAACGTACTGCGGCCATTCCGGAAGGGATCACGCGCGATCCCGGATGTGCACGTCCAGCTGGGGATAGGGAATTTCGATGCCGGCGCGGTCGAGGGCGCGCTTGCCCTCCTCCATAACGTAGAAATAGGTATCCCAGTAATCGGCGGTTTTGCACCACAGGCGCACGGTGAATTTGAGACAGCTGTCGGCGCACTCGGTGAGATGCACCGCCGGCGCGGGATCAGACAGCACCTCTCCTCTCGCGCGAACGACGCCCATCAGCACGCTGAACACCTCGTCCATGTCCGCCCGGTAGCTCACGCCGAACACCATGTCCAGCCGCCGGGTGCCCTCGCGGGTGTAGTTGACGATGGCCGTGCTGGTCAGGCTGCTGTTGGGCAGGGAGATATGGCGGTTGTCCGGCGTCACGAGCTCGGTGTAGAACACGCCGACGACCTTCGCCGTGCCCTCGGTATCGCCGATTTTGACATAGTCGCCCGCCTTGAACGGCTTGAGCAGCAGCATGGTCACACCGCCCACGAAATTGCCGAGCGCGCCCTGCATCGCCAGGCTGACGGCCACGCCGGCGGAAGCCAGCAGCGTGACGAACGAGGTCATGGGAATGCCCATCACGCCGGCGGCCGTGAGCACCACCGTCACGTACAGCAGCAGCCTCGCCAGGTTCTCCAGAAAGCCCCTGAGCGTCGGCTCGATGCGTATGAACTTCCGGCTGCGCTCCATCAGCTTCACGATCCAGTGCGCGGCGAACAGGCCCACAGCCAGCACCAGCAGCCCGGCGAACAGCTTCATGCCCTGCTCCTGAAGGAGTTTCATGATTTGGTTCACATCCACGTCCGTATCACTCCCATGCGGCGTTTTGCAACAGGTTTATCATGTCGTTTTATCGAATACCGCCGCGCCGCGTCAGACGCGCACCTCATAATTATACAAAGTGGGCAGGCCGGCCCGGTAAAGATGGGCGTCGTTGGAAATTTGAAGCGCCCGCGGAATCACCCAGCCCCTTTCTTCCGGGAAGTAAATCACGGACATGCCGGAATGCTGAAGGTCGAAGTGGATGGCGTACTGCGGGAAGGGGATATCCAGCACGCAGCTGAAGAAGGCGCAGCTGACGCCGTGATGCGCGAACAGCGCGACGCGCTTCGCGTTGCCGCCCTCAGAATAATACATGTTCTTTTCCAGGTCATGCCTGTAGCCGAAGCCCGCGAGCCATTCGTCCGCCTCGCGCTGCACGCGCTCTATGCCCTCGCCCAGCTTCGTGCCCGCGAAAGCCGGATGCTCATACCACCTGCGGCCCA
>JAFZRB010000236.1 GCA_017620115.1 Clostridia bacterium
AACATTGTGGGCACGCCATGGAAAGCCGTGATGTGCTCATTGTTGATACACGAAAGCGACGATTTCGGCGAAAAGTACGGCAGGGGCAGGATCGTGCCGCCATGCGTCATGGTGGCCGTCATCGCCAGCACCATGCCAAAACAGTGGAACATGGGAACCTGGATCATCATGCGGTCGGCGGTGGACAGATCCATGCCGTCGCCAATGCACTTGCCGTCGTTGACGATGTTATAGTGGGTCAGCATGACGCCCTTCGGGAAGCCCGTCGTGCCGGACGTGTACTGCATGTTGCACACGTCGTTCACATCGACGGCGGCGGCCATGCGGCTGACCTCCTCCCGCGGCGTCTTCGCGGCGTATTCGAGCGATTCCTCCCATGTCAGCGCGCCGGGCATGCGGAAGCCTACCGTGATGACGTTGCGCAGAAAAGGCAGCCGACGGGCGTGCAGCGGGCGGCCCGGCTCGCTGTCCTTCAGCTCGGGGCACAGCTCGTTGACGATCTCGCGGTAATTTGAATCGCGATAGCCCTCGATCATGACCAGCGTATGCGTATCCGACTGGCGGAGCAGGTATTCCGCTTCGTGAATCTTGTAGGCCGTGTTCATGGTCACCAGCACCGCGCCGATCTTCGTGGCGGCCCAGAAGGTGAGGAACCACTGGGGCACGTTGGTGGCCCAGATGGTCACCTTGCTGCCCGCGCGCACACCCAGCGAAATCAGCGCCCGCGCGAATTCGTCCACGTCGTCGCGGAACTGGGCGTAGGTGCGCGTGTAGTCCAGCGTGGTGCAGCGAATGGCCAGCTGATCCGGGTATTCCTCCACCATCGTGTCGAGCACCTGCGAGAACGTCTTCGAAATCAGCTCGTTCTTTTTCCAGACGTAGGTACCGGTGCGCGTGTTATTGTAATAGAGATGGCTGCTGCGCCTGCGGCTGCGGCGCGTCTCGAAGCCGCTCATGACGCTCGCGAAGTGCGTGAGGATGATGTCCATGCTGTCCAGCCCGTCGATCCACGCCGGATCCCACACGAACGAGACAAAGCCGTCATAGTTGACCGACCTGAGCGCGTTCATCAGCGCTTCGATCGGCAGCTCGCCTTCGCCCACCAGCTCGTGACGCAGCGCGCCTTCGGCCTTCACAGAATCGCACAGGTGAACATGCCGCACATACGCGCCCAGGTTGGTGATGGTCGTCTCGGGATCCTCCCCCGCCGCCTGGAATGTCTCGTGCATGTTCCACAGCGCGGCCAGATGATCGTCGGCAAAGCGGTTCAGGATACCGCGCAGGCGGCCGGAATCGGCCAGCGCGTCCCGCGTCTCGAGCAGCAGGACGACCTTCTCGTTCTCGATCGCCTGCAGAAGCGGATCCACCCTTTCGGCAATGGCTTCGCTGTCCTCGCAGGCCGTGTGCAGGCTCACGTAGGGAATATCGAGGTTCTGCGCCGCCTCCAGGCATTCGCGCAGTTCGTTGTCCGTTTCGGGCCGCATGAAATCGCCCACTGTGTCCGCGCAGGGGATCGAAAGATTCTGCCGGATGAGGCTGCGCCGGGTCGCCAGCGCCAGTTCGGGATTGGTGGGACTGCCCTTGCCCTGAAACGCGGGCCCGTTCAGCCCGGCGATTTCAACGCCCTGCATGCCGGCGGCCGAGGCCGCCTCGCAGTATTCCTGCCAGGTTCTTCCGGCCCAGTTCAGGATGGAATATGAGAGCTTCACCGTCAACCCTCCTCGTACACGATCTTGTTGAGCGCGTTGATATAGGCGCGGATGGACGCGCCGATGATGTCGGTGGAAATGCCGTTGCCCGAATACAGTTTGCCGCCCGCGCGCAGCTTGACCAGGGCGCTGCCCATGGCCTCGCGGCCCTCGGTGATGGCCTGAATCTGGAAATCGTCCAGCTCATAGTGGTGGCCTATGATCTGCTCGATCGCCAGGAAAGAGGCGTCGATCGGGCCGTCGCCCACGCTCATGCCGCGCATCTTCCTGCCATCCTTTTCGAGCGAGACATTCGCGGTGGCGGTGATGATGTTGCCGCTGTTGATGACATAGCTGTCCAGGTGATAGGTGGAAGGAACCTGCAGCGCGCTGCTGGCGACGATGGCCTCCAGCTCCTTGGTGCCCACGAAATTCTTCTTCTCCGCCACGCGTTTGAAGGATTCATACACGCGCGCGTTGTCTTCCTCGGAGAGATCGTAGCCAAGCTGACGCACCACCTTGACCACCTCGCCAATGGAATCGTTCACGTCCAGGCAGATGCCCTCCGTGGCGACGCTGGTCTGAATGACGGAATCGCCCTTCTTCGGGCTGAGCATCCACTGCAGCTGACGCGCCGTTCGCGACAGCTCCGTGAAGCGCAGGCCGGATCCAATACCCAGCTCCGCGCCGCGCGCCTTCATAAACTGCGCGAAATCCTCCAGGGCGGTGACACCCATCGCGCCCACGGTGGTCTTGACGCCCGCCGCCCCGCAGGCGACGGCCTGCGCCGCGCACGCGGCCGACATGTGCAGCTCGTCGGAAACCTGAACATTCAGCTGAACCCGCTCGAGCTCCGGCACCGCGGAGCGGAGCCCGCTCAGGAACGCGCCGAACTCGGAGGGGAGCATAAGCCCCGCGCTGTCGCACAGGGTCACGCGGCTGGCGCCCGCGGCGACGGCGACGCGCACAGCCTCCGCCAGAAAGTCCTTTTCGGCGCGCGTCGCGTCCTGCGCGGAGAATTCAACCGCTTCGCAATGAAAACGGCAGGCCGACACCAGTTCTTCGATCAGCTTCAGCATGGCCGGAGCCTTTTTGCGGCACGTATACTCCATCTGAACGGTAGAAACGGGCAGCATGACGTGCAGAACGGGTTTCCTCGCCGTGCGGATGCTCTCCCACGCCTCTTCGATGGATTCGGCGGTATAACCCACCGTCGCGGAGAGCTCCGTCGTCATCATGGAGGCTATGGTGCGGTTCAGCAGGCTGTCCGCCTTGCTGTCTTCGATGTGCGGCAGTTCGATCGCGTCGATCTTCAGCTTCTCCAGCGCGCGCACGATTTCCAGTTTTTCCCTGAACGTCAGAGAGCCGTTTTGGAGGGATGCCATTTCGCGCATGGTCGCGTCATAAATCCTGATTGTCTTCATACTGCCTCTCCTTTGCCTGAGATGATATGACATGGTCGCGGACCCGAACGGCGATAAAAAAACCGGAAGCCTTCGCTTCCGGGACGATGTTCTTTCAATCGCGGTACCACCCGAGTTGCCGCGCGTACGCACAGCCTCTTTGTAAGGTTCAAACAAACCCCAAGCCCTGGTGACGGAGCTTTGCCGGAGATCCCTAATGAGCCGCCGGGGCCGTTCAGGATTCTGCTCAGGCAGCAGACAGCCTCTGTGTTTCGCCGCCGGTTCGCACCGTCCACCGGCTCTCTGAGGGACTCCGCGCAGGGCTTAATGCCTTCATTGCATTTACGGTATGCTGTTGGGATGTATTATATCAGCCTTCTTCGCGTCCGTCAAGCAGTCGCGCGCATATTTCCGAATATTTTACTGATTCGCCGCGTTTTCCTTCGGGAAAACAGCGCTGAGCGCCGTCATACCCCAGCCGATCAGCGCCGCGATGACGCCCCATCGCAGAATATTCGCCCAGAAGCGCAGCTCGGCCATCTCCGCCGTCATCAGGCTCACAGGCTTCGACGCCGCGTTCACCAGTTCCCAGAAGCGCCCGGTGATCGCCGCCCAGGATACCAGCACCTCCGGCACCCATTCCACGAACACCAGCACCGGCTCCACGAAGAAGTTCATCAGCGCCCAGCATATGACCAGCGTCGCTGCGGCGACCAGGAACGTCGCCATCAAACGCAGCAGCACAAAGCCCAGCATGCGGCTGAAATAGCAGGTTTGAATGCGTTCCTGGTATTCGGCCAGCCAGGCCGCGCCCACGCGGCGCAGCGCGCCGATCCACAGCGCCAGCAGCCGCAGCGCCGCCACCAGCGCGATCACGCGCAGGATCATCGTCGCGCGCATCCGCTCCTTCTGGAGGCCGTACAGCGTGCCGGCGCCGAAGGCGTTCTTCATCGCAGTTCCAAACAGCGTCGTCAGGCCCCCGTCTATGCCGGATACCGTCGAAGCCACCATCAGGTCACAGCCAAGCGACTCGTCGCTGCCCAGCGGAATCCAGGCTGCGTATAGCGTCCCCTCGCCCAGTCGGCGCGCGTGCTCCGCCACGCCGACAACCTCGAATTTCTCGCCGCTGAGGTCGACATACCGCCCCAGCGGGTCGCGGTCGCCAAACAGTTTAAACGCCAGGTCGCCGTCCAGCACGATCTCTCGCTCCATGCCCTTCAGCGAGGCGTAGCTCAGTATCCCGCCCGCCCTCATCCGCAGGGGATACGCCTCGAACCACCGCGCGCTCACCATATACAGCGATATGTCGCTCTCCGAGCCGCCGTTCTCCGCGGAGATCTGGCAGCCCTGCCTGACGCCGTGGAGCGTAATCGCCCCCGACGTGCCGCCGATCTCCTCGGCGGCTTCCTCCAGTTTCCCGGCGTAAAGGCCCAGCTCGCCGTCTGGCAGAAACGCGTATTGCAGCAGTTTCGGCGTCCTCATGAGGCCGATCAGCGCGGCGGCGACCAACAGGCAGCCCAATGGGAGCAGAACATGTATCCTTCTCATTTTCGACATCGTTCCATGCCCTCTCAGCCGCCGTACTCCATCACGGCGTCGCCCTCGCTCAGCGCGCGATCCTCCATGTAGATGATCTGGCTGCGCGTAAGATCCTCCGCCACGGACACCGCGCTGGCTGATTCGTTCAGCACCGTCACGCTCACTTTCTGAACCTTCATCTGCGTGCCGCCGAAGGTCGAGGTCTCCTTTGCGGCCACGTACACGTAGCGGTCGCTGCCGCTGCCGCGCACCGCGGAGGGCGAAACGAGACAGGTGGCTTCCTGCGCGCGCGTGGTCAGCCGCAGCTTGATATCGCCCTGCATCATGCCGCTCAAGCTGCCGTTGGCCTGGATGATGTCGTCCGTGATGGTCACGTCGGCGTAGCGGCTTCCGGCGGCGGTCACGCCCGTATCGATTACCGCCGTGTCCAACCGGCCCCAGCGCGAGGTTTCGACCGACACCACCGAGCCGGCGGATACGCTCTGCTTCACATCTGAAATATCCGTGCGGATGACCGGCGCGCCCGCGTCGGGGGTCAGCTTGAGCAGCACGGTGGAAGCGTCCGCGGTGCCGCCCTTTTCGACGAGCACCTCGGCCACATAGCCCGCGTGCGCCGCGCGCACCTCCTTGACCTCGCGCGAGAGCAGCGTCAGCTTCGTCATGCTCTCCTCGCTCGAAGCCATTTTTTCCTCGTACTCGCGCCGCTGTGTCAGGTAAGTCCATGTGCTGTCGGCGATGGCGTAGCGGTTGAGCCTGTCGAGCGCCTCGTCCGCGGCCTCGCTGGCCGACTCCGCTTCGCCGAGCGCTTCGATGGCGGCGATCAGTTCATCGCTCGCGCCATCCGGAACGCCTTCCTGGGGCATTTCCAGCCCCTCCAGCGCCAGAAGCGCCTGCACCTCCACGCGGCAGTCGCGCTTGCTCTGAGAAGCCTCCTGCGCGGCGTAGTAGGCGTCCATCCAAGCCTGTTCGTTGCGCGTCAGGCGCACTTCGCCGTTCTTGCGGATCAGATCGCGCAGCGAAGCCTCCGCCGCGTCGTAATCGCTCTGCAGCGACGCGATGGTCTTGTCGCAGTCGACCACCGCCATGGCGAACAGCCTGTCGCCCTCCTCGACCTTTTCCCCCGCCTTCACGAAGACACGGTTCACGGTCAGGCTCGCGCCCTGCGGCACGTCCAGCTTCATTTCTTCCGTCTCTTTGAAATGAACCTGGCCGGTCAGCTCCGTGACCATCTCGAACTTGCCCTGCCGGGCGGAGGTAAAACGCACCTTGGGCGTGGTTATCGTGCGGATCGTACCCGAAAAGAACATACACAGCGCCACCACGACGGCCAGAACAATCATGGCTCGCACGGCAATTTTCTTCATAAACTCGTTTCCCCTACTTCATTTCTGTTAATTGGATACCCGAGAGGATATCCTCCTGGAAAAACATATACACGAACAGCGCGGGCAGGATATAAAGCGCCGCTCCGGCAAATTCAAAGCCTGTGTTTTCCGAAGCCAGCTGGTTGAACATGGTCGAGAGCGGCTGTAGCTGCGGAGCCTGCGTGAGATAGGTCAGCGGCTGCTCGACCAGGTTCCAGCAGTCCGCGAACGACAGCGCCACCGCCGCGCCGATCACCGGGCGGCATACGGGGATCACCACGTGGATGTAGCAGCGGAACGTGCCCGCGCCGTCCACCTGCGCCGCCTCCATC
>JAFZRB010000237.1 GCA_017620115.1 Clostridia bacterium
CCGCATGCAGAAGCACATGGTCGAGCATACGCGTCTGGGCATCCCGATGCTGATGATGAGCGAGAGCCTGCACGGCTTTTTCTGCGACGGTGCCACGGTATATCCGCAGGCGCTCGGCCTCGGCGCGACGTTCGATCCCGAGCTGGTCGGCCGCATCGCCGCGGCCATCGGAAAACAGGTTCGCGGCATGGGCGTTACGGAGACATTCGCCCCCAATCTGGATCTTTCGCAGGATCCCCGCTGGGGCCGCGTCGAGGAAAATTACGGAGAAGACCCATACCTCACCTCCCGCATGGGCGTGGCCTATGTCAGGGGGATCCAGAGCCAGGGCGTCGCCGCCTGCCCCAAGCACTACGTGGCGCACGGCGCGCCTCAGGCCGGCATCAACATCGGCCCGGTGCACGCCGGCGAGCGCGAGCTGCGCGCGACCATGCTCAAGCCCTTCGCGGCGGCCTTCACGGAGGGCGGCGCGATGTCCGTCATGCCCGCGTACAGCGAGCTGGACGGCGTTCCCGTGCACGCCAGCCGTTTCCTTGTGACGGATATCCTGCGCGGCGAGCTGGGCTTTGAGGGCTGGAGCGTGTCCGACTGGGGCGCCGTCAGCATGCTGTACCACAACCACCGCGTGGCGCGCGACGCCGTGGAGGCGGGGCGCATGGCGCTGCACGCCGGCATCGACATGGAAGCGCCCAGCCTCTTCGGGTTCTCCGACGAGCTGCTGGAAAAAGCGCTGCGCGGCGAAGTGGATATGGGGGAGATCGACCAGGCGGTGTACCGCATCCTGCTGGGCAAGTTCCGGCTGGGCCTCTTCGAGAATCCCTATGCGCGGGAGGACGCGGCGGAGCGCCTCGATCCGCCCGAGGCGCAGGCGCTGGCGCTGCAGGCCGCGCTAGAGAGCTGCGTGCTGCTCAAAAACGACGGCGTTTTGCCGCTCAGGCCGGACGCCGGCCGGATCGCGCTGATCGGACCGGGCGCGGCGGTGACGCAGCTGGGCGATTACTGCGCGCCTTCCGCGACGGATCGCGCCGTGACCATACGCGAAGCCATGGCGCGCCGCGTCGGCGACAGGCTGGTCTATGAAAAGGGCTCGTCCATCGCCTTTGAGGACGGCGACGGCATCGAGCGCGCCGTTCAGGCCGCGCGGGACGCCGACGTGGTCGTGATGGCGCTGGCGGACAGCAGCTCCTCTTACGGCCACCTGCGCTGGGGCGACGACAACGTCAAAGGCGATCCCGTGACCACCTGCGGCGAGGGCTACGATATGCACACGCTCGATTTCCCCGGCGCGCAGCAGAAGCTGTTCGAGCGCGTCGCCGCCGTGGGCAAGCCGCTGGTGCTGCTCATGATGACCGGGCGGCCCTACGCGCTGACGGAGGCCGACCGGCTCGCGTCGGCGATCATGCAGGTGTGGTATCCCGGCCAGGAGGGCGGCGAGGCCATCGCGCGCCTGCTGTTCGGCGAGGCGAACCCCTCCGGCAGGACGCCGATCAGCTTCCCGCGCAGCGTGGGCCATATCCCCTGTTATTACAATCACAAGAACACGGCCATGGGCCATTATCACCAGCCCGGCGACTATGAAAAGCCCGGCCGCGACTATGTGTTTTCCACGCCCGGCGCGCTCTATCCCTTCGGCTCCGGCCTCAGCTATACCACGTTCGAGTACAGCGATCTGACCGTGACGCAGACGGGCGAGACCGAATTCGAGGCCGCCGTGACCGTGCGCAACAGCGGCGACCGCGCCGGCGACGAGGTCGTGCTGATGTTCCTGCGCGATCTGGTCTGCCGCATCACGCCCTTTGTGCGTCAGCTGCGCGGCATCCGGCGCGTTTCCCTGCAGCCGGGCGAAAGCGTGCGCGTGACGTTCCCCATCGGCTTCGACGACATGAGCTTCATCAACGAGCGGATGCAGGCCGAGGTCGAGCCCGGCGAGTTCGAGGCGCAGATCGGCGGCCTCACGGCCGTGTTCGAGCTGAAGCGGCCCTGACCGTGGCGCGTTTCCCGGCATATTTCCCGTTGTTTCTGGCCACAGGCCATTAAAACAGTCAACCGATTATGAAGGAGGTATTCCGTATGTCCCGTTACATTCCCTTCCCAGCCTACTATGACGACATGCCCATCGACATTTCCTTCGTTTTCCGCGCCGAAAAGCCGGCCGGCAAACATGGCTTCATGAAGGTAAACGGCAGTCAGTTCGTCTTTGAGGACGGCACGCCCGCCCGTTTCTGGGGCGTCAACTTCAACGGCGGCGCCTGCTTCCCGTCCTTTGAATATTCCGAAAAGGTCGCCAGCCGTCTGGCGAAGACCGGCGTCAATATCGTGCGCTTCCATCAGCTGGACGCGGAATGGAACACGCCGAATATCTTCTCCTTCAGCAAGGGCGAGCGCATCGGCTCCACGCTGGAGCTGCATCCGGAGAGCATGAAGCGGCTCGACTATCTCATCAAGTGCCTGAAGGAGGAGGGCATTTACGTCTATCTGGACATGAATACCTACCGCAACTTCAAGTCCGGCGACGGCGTGGAGAACCCCTTCGAGCTGCTGGACGCCGCGGATCCCTACTGCTACTACAATCCCCGCCTGATCGAGCTGCAGAAGAAGTACATCCACGACATCTGGAATCACGTCAATCCCTATACGGGCCTGGCCTACAAGGACGATCCCGTCATCGTCATGAGCGAAATCATCAACGAGCGCGACTTCTTCGCCCGTCAGCGCCTGAAGATCGAGCCGTATGTGAGCGAGTTCCGCGAGCTCTTCCGCGGCTGGTGCAAGGAAAAGGGCCTCGGGGTGGATGTGGACGCCATCGAGGATCTGAACAGCAACGAGATCCCCGAGCTGGTCGAGTTCAAGATCGAGATCCAGATCAATTTCTATAAGGAAATGTACGCCTACATGCGCAAGGTGGGCGTGAAGATCCCCATCTGCGGCACGAACTGGAACATCAACGGCGCCGTTACCAAGTCCAATCAGATCGTCAACGACTATATGGACACCCACACATACTATTACGACTGGAAGTGGGGCGAGCGCACGAAGTGCTGCATGAACCGCGCCATCACCCAGGCGCCCACCTACGGCATGGAGGCCGGCACGATGGTGCGCGCGCTGGATCGCCCGCTGTTCGTGTCCGAGTGGGACATGCCCTGGCCCAATGAGTTCCGCGCGGAGAGCAGCATCCTCTACGCCGCGGTCGGCGCGCTGCAGGGCTGGTCCGGATGGGCCATCCACACCTACGCCTACGGCACGAAGCTGATGTACATGAACATCCTTGGCAAGGAGGTCTCCTCCAACTCCATCGGCGGCGTTCCCTATCGCGAGGGCATCTTCTCCACCTGGAACGACCCCGCCAAGTACGGCCTGTTCTATCACGCCGCCCTGATCGCGCGGCGCGGCGACGTGAAGGAAGCGCCCACCAGCTACGCCGTGAAGATGGAAAACCTGGTCGGCGGGCGGACCAACGAGCTGTTTGCCGGCGCTGCGGAATACGCCCGCACCGGCGTCTGCTTCGACGGCGTTCCCGGCGGCAAGGTGGATCACACGGTCTGCGAGGGCAAGGATCAGCCCATCGTGGACATGAGCAAGGGCGAGATCACCTCCGAGACCGGCGAGATGTACCGCAGCTGGACGAAGAACTACGGCACGATCGACACCGGACGCACCAAGGTGGCTTACGGCTTCCTGGCCAAGAATGGCGAGATCGGCCTGAAGGGCCTGTCCGTGAAGGCCGAAACCGATTTCGCGGTCGTCGCGCTGTCCTCCCTGACCGACGCGGATATCGAAAAATCCGATAACATGCTGCTGAGCACCGTCGGCCGCGCCCGCAATACGGACGCCCGCTTCGAAGGCGAGCAGATGTACGATTACGGCAAGCCCCCGATCACGATCGAGGTCATCGAGGCGGATATCGCCCTCAAGACCGACCGCAAGGATCTGATCGTCTGGGCCGTGAACGCCGAGGGCTATTTCGTGGGCAAGGTGCCCGCCCGCTATGAGGACGGCTGCCTCAAGTTCACCGTCGGCAAGACCATGCCCAGCGCGTACTACCTCATTCAGGCCGAATAATCAGACCCGAACAGCTATGCTACTGTCCATCCGTCCGGCGCTATGCCGGGCGGATGGATTTGCAAGCCTGAAAAACGCTTCGGAAAGCGTCTTCACACGGAGGATACTGCGCTATGATGACCCGTTCTGAAATAATGGCCCTGATCGACGCGGATTACATCGTCCGCATCCGCCGCCAGCTTCACATGTACCCTGAGATCGAGTTCGATCTGCCCCGCACGCTGGCGCTTGTGCGCGGCGAGCTGGACCGCATGCGGATCCCTTATACCGAAAAATACGGCCGTTCATCCATCGTCGCCTATCTGAACCCGGACTGCAAGGGCCCCACGCTGGGCATCCGGGCGGATATGGACGCTCTGCCGCTCACGGAAAAGACGGGCCTTCCTTTCGCCTCCCGCATCGAGGGCCATATGCACGCCTGCGGGCACGACGGGCATACCGCCATACTGCTCGGCGCGGCGCAGGCGCTCAAGGCGGTGGAGGATCAGCTGAACTGCCGCGTTATCCTCATTTTCCAGGCCTGCGAGGAAGGCCGCTACACGGGCGCCAAGCTGCTCGTGCAGGATGGGCTGATGGACGAGATCGACCGCGTGTGCGGCCTGCATCTTGAGCCGACCATGGAGAGCGGTTGCATCGGCGCGTGCCCCGGCCAGGCGATGGCCGCCTCTCACCCGATCATCGTGGAATTCTTCGGCAAAACCGCGCACGCCACATTGCCGCAGAGCGGCGTGGACGCGCTGGCCATGGCCGCCCGGTTCTACATGGATCTGCAGCTGGTGCTCACCCGCGAACGCAATCCGCTGCGCGACGAATGCGTCATTTCGGTGGGCTCGCTGCATTCGGGAACCACCACCAACGTCGTGCCCGACTACGCCGAGCTGAAGATATCCCTGCGCGCCTTCGACCCGGCTCTGGAGGAGCGGCTGGTGAACCGCATCCGCTCCCTGGCGGAGCACATCGCGCAGGACGCCGGCGGGCGGGCCGCGGTGACCGAAGAAGTAAAAGCGCCCACGCTGTACAACGATCCGGAGATGTGCGAGCGTCTGCTGGCGTCCGCGCGC
>JAFZRB010000238.1 GCA_017620115.1 Clostridia bacterium
AGGGCGATGCCGCCGAAGGCCAGCATGCAGCACAGGATCATGCAGAGAATCTTCTTGGTCATGCGAAAAACCTCCTTGCAATCGTTGTTCGGGAACCGTTGCTGGAACGCGCTTCGGGCAGGATGCGCCGTCCGGCCCGAAAAAGGCGAGATGAACCCGCTCTTTGCGCGTATAATATTAACACAAAGAGCGCCGAAAATCAATACGCAAATTGGCGATTTTCCGCCGATTCACGGAATTGTTGCCGCCATGGGCTTCGCGGGTTATTCGGCCGGAATACACATTAAATATCAGTAAATCCATTGATTTGTTTACGCGCTCCTGTTATAATTCTTTATTAGCGCATCCTTGCCCTGGCAAACCTGCCGGGGCCGCTAAGTCCATAAGGAGGTGAAAAGCAATGAATCAATACGAAGTCATGTATGTCATCGACACCGCTCTGGATGAGCAGGCTCGCGCCGATCTGATCACTCGCTTTTCGGGTCTGGTAGAGCTCAACGGCGGTCAGGTCGACCGCGTCGATGAATGGGGCAAGCGCCGCCTGGCGTACGCTATCAACTACAAGACGGAAGGCTACTATGTGCTGATGTACATCGCCGCCCCCGCCGAGCTGCCCCGCGAACTGGAGCGCAACTTCCAGATCAACGAGAACGTTCTCCGCTACATGGTGATCCGCTATGAAGGCGCGCTGCCGCCCAAGCGCGAGCCGCTGAAGCCCTACACGCCTCACGCCGAAGCTTCCGCGCCCGCCGAAGCGCCTGCCGCCGAGGCTCCCGCCGCCGAAGAGCCCGCCGCCCCCGCGGAAGAGGCCCCCGCTGCCGAAGCCCCCGCTGAGGAGTAATTCCCCTTACGCCCGAAGGAAGACAGGTGAACGAAGGTATGAACAAGGTTATATTGATCGGCAATCTGACCGCTGATCCCGAGCTGCGGAAAACGGCGTCCGATATTTCGTTCTGCAATTTCCGCATCGCCGTTCAGCGCCGCTTCGCCAATCAGCAGGGCGTGCGCGAGGCCGATTTCTTCAATGTGATCGCCTGGCGTCAGACCGCCGAGCTGTGCGCGCGGTTCCTCACCAAGGGCCGCAAGTGCGCCGTTGTCGGATCGCTTCAGAACCGTTCCTATGATGCGCAGGACGGCACGAAGCGCACCATCACCGAGGTTGTGGCCGACGAAGTGGAATTCCTCGGCGGCAATCCGGGCGGCGGATCCCAGTATAATCCCGGCGACGTTCCGCCGCCGCCCGAACCGTCTTCTTCCTATACGAGCAACAACGGCTTTACTCAGGTTGACGACGACGAGCTTCCGTTCTAAGGAAGTCACCATTTTGTAGAAGGAGGAGACAAACAATGTCTGAAGACAGAGGCGATCGCGGCATGCGTCGTCCTCGCGGCCGCAAGCAGCGCCGCAAGGTCTGCACGTTCTGCGTAGACAAGATCCAGCATATCGACTATAAAGACGTTCTTCGCCTGCGCCGTTTCACCAACGAGCGCGGCAAGATCCTGCCCCGCCGCATGTCCGGCACCTGCGCGAAGCATCAGCGTCAGCTGTCCGTAGCCATCAAGCGCGCCCGTACCGTGGCCCTGATGCCCTACACCACCGACTGATTTCTTCGTTTCGCAACCGCCCGCCGCAGAAAACGCGGCGGGCGTTTTATGTCCCGCAGGCGATAGACAAACGACGCGCGATGTGCTATGATGATGCGGAGCGCGGTTTGGGCCGCGGGCAATACGGACAGCGGGGGAGAACGGTATGAAACAGGATTTTGAACGCTTCGATATGGTGGCGCGGCCGAGGCGCACCAAATGGTACCTGCGCCCGCTGACCATCGCCATGAGCCTGCCCGCGGTGCTGCGCCACCGGACGCGGATCGCGAAGACCGGCGTCGAGGGCCTGCGGCCGCCCTACGTGCTGCTGTGCAACCACAACGCGTTTATGGATTTCAAGGTGGCCACCCGCGCCATCTGGCCGCACAGGGCCAACTACGTGGTGGCCATCGACGGTTTCATCGGCCGCGAGAAGCTGCTGCGGGACGTGGGATGCATCTGCAAGCGCAAGTTCACCAACGACCTCACGCTGGTGCGGCATCTGGCGCAGACGATCAAAAACGGCGACGTGGCGGTCATCTATCCGGAGGCGCGCTATTCGCTGTGCGGCACCACGGCGGTGCTGCCGGAATCGCTGGGCAGCCTGTGCAAGCTGCTGAGATCTCCCGTGGTGACGCTGATCTGCCATGGGCACCACGTGAACTCCCCCTTCTGGCACGTGGGCGACCGGGGCGTGGCCCCCACCGAGGCGGAATTCAGCCTGCTGTTCACGCCCGAGCAGCTGAAGGCCATGCCGCTGGAGGAAATCAACCGCAGGATCGTTCAGGCGTTTCAATACGACGATTTCCGCTGGCAGAAGGAACGGGGCATCCGCGTGAACGATCCCCATCGGGCCGAGGGGCTCGAAAAGGTGCTTTATCAGTGCCCGGCCTGCGGCGCCGAATTCCGGATGACCTCGGCGGGCAGCCGCCTGCGCTGCGCCGCCTGCCAGAAGAGCTGGTTCATGACGGAGCTGGGCGAGCTGCGCGCGGACGAGGGGCCGACGGAGTTCAGCCATATTCCGGACTGGTATGAATGGGAGCGCGCCAACGTGCGCGACGAGGTCGCGCGCGGCGTCTATTCCAGCGGCGAGCTGGCGGTGACCGTGGACTCGCTGCCCAATGCCCGCGGCTTTATCCGCCTGGGCGAGGGCGTGATGACGCACGACATGAACGGCTTTACCGTGCGCGGCAGGGATGCGGACGGAGATCCCTTCGAGATGATCAAGCCGGTATCCTCGCTCTACTCCTGCCACATCGAATACAATTACCTGGGCAAACACGGCGACTGCGTCGATCTGAACACCCTGCAGGACACCTGGTATACATACCCCCACGGCGACCGCTTTTCCGTCACCAAGATGGCGCTGGCCACCGAGGAACTGTATTTCGCCTGGCGGCGCGCCGAGGGCCGCCCCTGCCCGCCCGGGCTGGCGTAGAGCGGTATAATTTTGAAACAAATTCTTCATGACCTATCTTTCGGGCTACGCTTGACAATTCGGCCGGAGGATTGTATGCTTAACGTGTATTCCCATATTGATATCCTATTATTCGGGAGGTGGAGCCGGATGGACGCTGGCGGTCAGTGCCTGACGATCGAAGGCGTGCCGCGAAGTAGCAGCGCGCGCGTTTCCGGCATCCGCCGGACGACGCGCTGATCTTCTTCCGACGCCTCGCTTTCATCAGATCGCATAACGCCAATGGCACCATTGCGCCTGCGCGCGGGTGTCTTGTTTTGCTGATGAGAAAGGAGGAAAAACCATTGGATCGGGAGATCATTCACAGCCGGCTGATGAAGCTGGTTGAAGAGAACAAGAAGAACGAGCTGCGCGGCGCGCTGCTGATGCTGAACGTGGTGGATATCGCCGAGTTCATGGAAGGGCTCGAGAGCGACAAGCTGCTGATGGTGTTCCGCATCCTGCCCAAGGACATCGCAGCCGACGTGTTCACTTATATCGACAGCGACCAGCAGCAGCAGCTCATCCAGCTGATCGGCGACAGCGAAATTCATTCGCTGATGGAGGAAATGTTCCTCGACGACACGGTGGACTTCCTGGAGGAGCTGCCGGCCACCGTGGTGAAGCGCGTGCTGCAGAACACCGAGCCGCAGACCCGCGCGCTCATCAACCAGTTCCTCAAGTATCCTGAAAACTCGGCCGGCTCGATCATGACCATCGAGTTCGCGGAGTTCCACAGCAACCTCACCGTGAAGCAGGCCATGGATTCCCTGCGCAAGACCGGCCTGGACAAGGAGACCATCAACACCTGCTACGTTATCGACGACAGCCGCCACCTGATCGGCACCATCACGCTGCGCCGCCTGATCATGTCGGACGACGACAAGCTGGTGACCGACATCATGAACACCACCTTCGTCTCGGTCAAGACACTGGACGACCAGGAGGCCGTGGCGGAGAAGGTCCGCAAATACGACGTGATGAGCATCCCTGTGGTGGACAACGAGAACCGGCTCGTCGGCATCGTCACCGCGGACGACATCATGGACGTCATCGAAGAGGAGAACACCGAAGACATCGAAAAGATGAGCGGCCTGCTCCCCTCCGACGACGAGTACCTGAAGACCCCCATCCTAACGCTGTTCAAAAACCGCATCCCCTGGCTGCTCATCCTGATGATCTCGGCGACGTTCACCGGCATGATCATCACCCATTTCGAGGGCGTTCTGAGCGACGCCGGCAAGCTGGGCGTGCTGCTCACCGCCTGCCTGCCCATGCTGATGGACACCGGCGGCAACTGCGGCGCGCAGGCCTCCACGCTGGTCATCCGCGGCCTGGCGCTGAGGCAGGTGGAGTTCCGCGATATACTGCGCGTGTGGTGGCGCGAGGCGCGCGTGGCGCTGATGGTGGGCGCGGTGCTGGCCGTCGTGAACATCATCCGGCAGCTCGTACTGTACTACATCTCGCCGGGCATCTCGCCGGACACCGTGCGCGTGACCATCATCGTGTCCGCGGCCATGTTCTTCACCGTGCTGATCGCCAAGTCCATCGGCTGCACGCTGCCGCTGCTGGCCAAGAAGGTGGGTCTGGACCCGGCGCTGATGGCCAGCCCCATCATCACCACCCTGGTGGACGCCTGTTCGCTGACCATCCTGTTCTCCATCGCCACCATGGCGCTATGACAATCCCTAACGCGCAGCCGGCGGGTATTCGCCGGCTGCGCGCTGTAAAAAGGCGTCCCTGTTGGGGACGGAATGTGGAGGTGCCGCAGATGAAGACCCATTATGATGTGATCGTCTCGGGCGGGGGCCCCGCCGGGATCGCCGCCGCGGCCGCCGCGGCGCGCTGCGGCGCGGATACGCTGCTCCTCGAAAAAAACGCCTATGTGGGAGGGTGCGCGGCATCCGGGCTTCCTTTCCTGAACTTTTTCAGCCGGAAACGCGAGCAGGTCATCCGCGGCATCGGGGATGAGCTGATCCGCCGCATGCAGGACGAGAAGGCGGCGCTTTCCCATGTCCTGACGCAGGGCGGCCATGTGGATTCCATCACGATGATCGACCCGGAGTGGATGAAGATCGCCGCCGAGGAATTGCTGCTCGAATCGGGCGTGAAGATTCTGTATGAGAGCTTTGTGTGCGGAACGGAGGTTTCGGGCGGCGCGCTGTCCTCTGTTCTCGCGGCGAATAAAGCGGGGCTGACAAAGCTCTTTGCCAAAGTGTTTGTGGACGCGACCGGCGACGCCGATCTCGTCGCTTTTTCCGGCGCCGGTTTTGACTATGGGCGCGAGAGCGACCATGAGGCGCAGGCCATGAGCCTGGTCGCCCGCGTCTCAAACGTGGATGTGGAGCGGGTCTCGGGGGCGTTCCCGATCAGCCCGATCGTGATCGCGCCGCTGGGCTCGGATCGCGCTTATAACGTGCATGTCACCGGCAAACTGACCCCGTGGAACGACGTGCTTCGCGATATGGGGCTTTTCGACCACGACGATCATGATTTCTGGGGCGGCACAGCCCGCGACGGTGAACTGACCTACGTGAATGTGACGCGGGTCGCGCACCTCGATCCGACAGATCCGGAAGAGTATACGGCGGCGAACATCGAGGCCAGACGCCAGCTCAAGGGCATGATGCGGTTCTTCAACCGCTACATCCGGGGCATGGAAAAAGCGTATATTTCTTCAACGCCGAACGGGATCGGCATTCGCGAAAGCAGAAGGCTGAAGGGCGTCTATACGCTGACGGAAGAAGACGTCCTGTCCGGACGGCGGTTCCCGGACGCGGTCGCGCGGAACGGTTACTGCATAGATATTCATGATCCCTCCGGGAAAAAATGGGGGACGAAGTTTATCGAGAGTGAAAACGGCAGCTACGACATCCCTTATCGCTGCCTGATTCCCGAGGCGATGGACGGACTTCTCGTAGCGGGGCGGGCGATCTCCGCGACGCACGAGGCGCAGGGCTCCATTCGGATTATGCCGGCCTGCATGGCGACTGGGCAGGCGACCGGCGTCGCTGCGGCACTTTCCGCGAAAGCGGGCTGCCGGCCCCGCGACCTCGATGTCGCCGTCCTTCGGGAGGCGCTTCGCAGGACCGACGCCGTCCTGTAACGGGGAGAGAAGGATGGGACAGGGCGGCCGCCGGCGACGTCTGCTTGCGCGGCGGCACTGTTATTATCCATTATTCATTAATTTTATGGAATATGCTTGTATATTCAAAGAGGCTGTGATATAGTATTTTCAGCAAGATTGGGAAGCGATCCTCAGAGAAGCGCCTGGTTCCGCACGAGGGGGCATGGGACGTGCGCAGGAAACAATCCCGGATCCCGTACCTCGCGGCGCTGGCCCTGGGCGTCCTCCTGTTTCTGGTATCCGGCGCGCGGCAGGGGCATATACTGACAGACCTGCTGTTTTCGCTCTCGTCCGGCGCGCTGATCGTGGGGCTCGTTCGCCTGCTGGGCAATATGAAGATGTTTGCCTCCCTGAATTGGGGAACGCGGCTGCTCAAGCGCGTATTCCTCAACACGTTCAGGAGCGGACGGGAGGAATCCCAGGAATACGCCGCCTACCGCAGCAGCCGCGGCGGGCACGCGGACGCCATTCCCCTGCTGGTCGCCTCCGTCGTATTGGCGGCGCTCAGTCTTGCGGCTGTGAAACTCCCCTGAACACCGATATCGAAGGAGTGAATGAGGAATGAAGAAACTGATTCTGCTGGTGCTGGTGCTGATGGTTTCCCTGTGCGTGGTGAGCTCGGCGAACGCCGAAAAGGTGTTCCATACGTATCTCACCTCCGATACCCCCATCCTGAACGGGCATAACTCAGTCGAGACCTCGCTGGATACGCCCATCGGCTACTGCGGCGCTACCCTGTACCGCGCCATCGCGGATGAATCGCGCCTCAATTACGAGTACATCGGAGAAATCGCCGCCGAGCTGCCGGAGGAGATTTCCGAAAACGTGTGGCGCATCACGCTGCGCCCCGAGGCCTGCTGGGCCAACGGCGAGCCCATCAACGCCGACACCGTGATGTATTCCTTCAAGATGCTGCTGGATCCCACGCTGTCGAACCAGATGGCGGACTTCCTCTCCGACGCTTCCATCACCATCGTGAACGCCAAGGAGTACAGCAAGCAGACCAGCGAAGCGCCCGTCGACTGGGAAGACGTGGGCATCAAGAAGATCGACGATTATACGATCGAGATCACCACAACCGGCTCCGTCTCTCAGAACAGCGTGTGCGCCCAGTTCACCAACCGCGCCACCGCCATGGTGTATGAGCCCCTGTACGAAGCCGGCATGAACGCCGACCGCACCAGCACCACCTACGGCATCACCGCCGATGAGTGGATGAGCGCCGGCCCCTACAAGCTGGAAAGCTGGGTGCACGATTCCGTTCAGACCTATGTGCGCAACGAGAACTACTGGCTGCCCGAGTATTTCAACTTTGACAGCGTGGAAGTGCGCATCATCAAGGAGATGAACGCCCGCGTCGAGTTGTGGGAGCAGGGCGCGCTGGATTACCTGAGCCCCGACGCCAACACCATCGAGACCTACATCGACGATCCGCGCCTGGTGGAGAACAGCTCGCTGACCGTGTTCCACATTGATGTCAACTGCAAGAACCCCGAGAACCCCATCACCGCGTCCATCAACTACCGCAAGGCGCTGTATCACGCCATGAACCGCGAAGTGATTGCCCGGAGCATCTTCGGCTATCAGGAGCCCAGCGGCACCTATGTCAACGGGCAGGCCGGCATGTTCTCCGGCGAGATCTACCGCGACAGCGAACCCGGCAAGGCCGTGACCGCCCGCGTCAACGAGTGGGGCCCCTCGGGCTACAACCCCGAGCTGGCGCGCGAATATCTGGCCAAGGCTTATGAGGAATGCGGCGTGAGCGAAGACACCGTGATCACCCTGATCATGGCGTTCGACGAGAGCGACACCGCCTGGAAGGCCACCGCCGAGTATCTGAAGGAAGAGCTCCCGGTGATCTTCGAGGGCAAGATTCAGCTCGATTTCGACTTCCACACCGAGTCCGCCACCGCCTACAAGCAGACGCACGACGTGTGGGATCTGTCTCCCAACGACTGGTCCCGCAGCGCCAGCCGCACCTACCCCTACACCTGCTTCTATTACTACCTGTCCACCTACGACAGCCATCCCAACAACTTCTTCGACGAGGAGTTTGAGGCGCAGTACGCCGTGTGCGACTCCGAGGAAGTCAAGTCCGACTACCAGCGCCTGCTGGAGGAGACGGCCAAGCTGGAGAACATCTATCTGGACAAGGTGATTCAGATCCCCGTGGTCCAGGGCGTCGGCTACCAGCTGATCTCCGACCGGCTGGAGCTTCCCGTGGACGAGTTCGTGCCGGGCTTCGGATGGGGCCTGATGTACGCCGATATCGTTGAATAAAGGGCGATAGACTCCTCCCTGCCATTCCGGCAGGGAGGAGACGATCCGATAAACCGTTTGGCATGTGCCGCCTGCCGGCACATGCTTTGGTTATTTTTATCTGATGGGTGAAACGGATGCTCAAGTATATTTCAGGGCGCATTGGCGCGATGCTGCTCACCATTTTCCTGGTGATGACGCTGTCCTTCTGGATCATTCGACTCATGCCCATGACCATCTTCGAGAATCCGGAGGTCTCCCCGGAGGTCCAGTATAAGCTCGAAGAGCGCATGCACCTGCATGAGCCAAAAATCGTGCAGTATTATTACTTCCTGGAGGGCATTGTGCTTCGGGGAGATTTCGGCACGTCGGTGAAGCTGCGGCCGGGCATGGAGGTGTTTGATATCATCATGGTGCGCATCCAGCCCACCATGGTGCTCAATTTCTTCTCGCTGCTGGTTTCGATCCCGTTGGGCATACTGGCTGGCACGGCGGCCGCGCTCCGGCGCAACACCTGGCTGGATCACGTGATCTCCTTTGTGATTGTGATCTTCATTTCGGTGCCATCCTTCGTGTTCGCGTCCCTTCTTCAGTATTGCCTTACATTCCTCTGGCCGGTGTTCCCGACGCTGTATAACGCCCAGGCGCCCAACGTGTGGCAGGCGTTTCATTCGATGATCCTGCCGATCACGGCGCTGTCGCTGGGGCCCATCGCCACCATCGCCCGCTACCTGCGCGGCGAGCTGATCGAAACGCTCTCGTCCGAATACATGCTGCTGGCCCGCACCAAGGGGCTGACGCGGCAGGAGGCCACCTGGTTTCACGCCTTCCGCAATTCCATGGTGCCCATAGCGAACACCATTATCCCCATGATTACGGGCATTATGGGCGGTTCGCTGGTTATCGAAAAGCTGTTTTCTGTGCCGGGCGAAGGCGGCCTGCTGGTGGATTCCATCATGGCGGGCGACCATTTCCTAACCGTGGCTCTGCTGATTTTCTATTCCCTGATCTCGCTGATAACGATTCTCGTTGTGGATATTTCATACGGCATCATCGACCCCAGGATCCGGATCGGAGGCGGCAAATGATCATAGAAGACAGGAACCACCTTCCGCGGGAGCTGGAAGAAATCCCGCCGGAGAAGCTGCGGCTGGCCGGCCGGGACAACACCAAGGACGAGGCTTTCACCACGGCGCCCATCGGGTTTTACCGCGACGCCTTCCGGCGCCTCCGCAAAAACAGGGTTTCCATGGCCAGCCTGATCGCCATCCTCGTCATCATCCTGCTGGCCGTCGTGGTGCCGGAAATCAGCGGCTACACCTATGTTCAGCAGAATGTCGATCAGAAGTACCTGCCGCCCAAAATCCCCGTTCTGGAAAAGCTTGGTATCGCGGACGGCACCCGCGTGATGACCAACCGGAAGAAGTCCTCCATCTCCGACACAAGCCGTTTCCCGGAGGGCTGCGTGCTGGAGATCGTTCGGGAATACAAGGCCGGCAAGCAGGATGTCGTCGATGTCAGAGTGGACTATTACAAATACTGCGGCGTGCCGGAGGGCGTGTATCACTGGTTCGGCACGGATTACCTGGGCCGCGACGTGCTGACCCGCCTTTTCCGCGGCACGCGCATCTCCCTGCTCATCGCCCTGCTCTCCGTGGTCACGAACCTGATCATCGGCGTCATATACGGGTCGGTCGCGGGGTATTATGGCGGGCGGATCGATATGATCCTCACCCATTTCGCCGAGGTGCTGGACGGGCTGCCCTATATCGTCGTGACGATCCTGTTCATGATGCTCTTCGGGGCGGGCATCGTATCCATCGTGCTCGCGCTGACGGTCACCGGCTGGATCGGCACCGCCAGGCTGACGCGCGCCCAGTTTTACCGCTTCAAGGGGCGCGAGTATGTGCTCTCGGCCCGCACGATGGGCGTGCCGGATCGGAGGCTGATCTTCCGCCATATCCTGCCGAATACCGTTGGCCCGCTGATCACCCGCGCCATGATCGCCGTGCCCGGCGCCATCTTCTCCGAATCGTTCCTGGCCTATATCGGCCTGGGCGTCATGCCGCCCGAGCCTTCCATCGGCATCCTGCTGTCCTCGGGCCAGAGCGTGCTTTTGCAGTATCCGTATCTCACGCTGTTTCCGGCCGTGCTGATCTCGGTGCTCATGGTGGCGTTCAACATGCTCAGCAACGGGCTGAGGGACGCCATGGATCCCAACCACAGAGGGGAGGAATGAGCGTGGCGCAGGAAACGATTCTGACAGTCAGGGATCTGCGCGTTTCATTCCGGGCGTATGGCGGCACGGTTCAGGCCGTGCGCGGCATCAACTTTGACCTGCGCCGGGGCGAGACCATGGCCATTGTGGGCGAAAGCGGCTCGGGCAAATCGGTGACCTCCAAGGCCATCATGGGTATACTGCCCAACAACGCCTCGGTGGACGCGGGCAGCATCATGTACGACGGCATCGATCTGGCCCACGCGCCGGAGAACGTG
>JAFZRB010000239.1 GCA_017620115.1 Clostridia bacterium
CAGGCTGCGGCGTCGCCCTCGGGCAGGTACTCCACGTTTTCAAAGGAGGCGGCCACCACCCGGCGCATCTCGGCGATGGAGCCGATCTTGCCAAGCGCCACGGCCTGCACCAGCAGGTTGCCGATGACCGTGCCCTCGCCCGGGCCGGCGATGACGGGCCGGTTGATGGCGCAGGCGGTCATGCGGTTGAGCATGAGGTTCTTGCTGCCGCCGCCCACGATGTGCAGCACGTCGATCTTCTTATGCAGCAGGTCTTCCTCCAGCCGCTCGATGGCCCAGCGGTATTTCAGCGCCAGCGATTCATAGATCACGCGGGAGATCTCGCCGCGTCCCTCGGGCACGGGCTGGTTCGTCTCGCGGCAGTACTGCTGGATGCGCGCGGGCATGTCGCCCGGCGCGAGGAAGCGGGTGTCGTCCACGTCGATCACGGCCTTGAAGGCGGGCGCCTGCTCGGCCAGCTTCACCAGGCCGGCGAAATCCACCGCGTCGGCGCGGCGGTCCCATTCGCGCTTGCATTCCTGGATCATCCACAGGCCCATGATGTTTTTGAGCAGCCTGGTGGTGCCGTTGACGCCGCCCTCGTTGGTGTAGTTGGCCTTCATGGCCTCCACGCTGGAGAGCGGTTCGGTGATTTCCGCGCCCAGCAACGACCAGGTTCCGGAGCTGATGTAGGCGAAGCTCGATCCCTCGCGCGCGGGCACGGCGACCACGGCGGACGCCGTGTCATGCGAGCCGACGGCGATGACGGGCACCTGCTCCATGCCGATTTCATCGGCGATTTCCTTCAGCAGCAGGCCGCGCACGGTGCCGGCGGGCTGGATGTCCGTGAGCATTTTGCGGGGCAGGCCGAATCGGTCGATGAGCGGCCACGCCCAGTCGCGGGTGTGCGGGTCGATGAGCTGGCTGGTGGAGGCGATGGTGTATTCGGTGGCCTTCTCGCCGGTGAGGAAATAGGCGAGCAGGTCGGGCATGAACAGCATGGTGGCGGCCATGTCCAGCGTGGGGTCGTTCTCCTTCTTCATGGCCAGCAGCTGATAGAGCGTATTGAACTGCATGAACGCCAGCCCGGTAGCCTCGAAGATCTGCTCCTTCGGCACGGTGCGGAAGGCCTCTTCCATCATGCCGTCCGTGCGGGCGTCGCGGTAATGCGTGGGGACGCCCAGCAGCCGGCCGTTCCGGTCCAGCAGGCCGTAGTCCACCCCCCAGGTGTCGATGCCGATGGCGTCAAGCCTGATGCCGGCCTTCACGGCCTTCAGGAGCGCCGCCTTCATCTCGAAAAACAGGCGCTGCACGTCCCACACGAAACGCCCGTTCAGCATGACGGGGTCGTTCGGGAAACGGTGCAGCTCTTCCAGCCGCAGCGTTTTGCCGTCGTAGACGCCCAGCATGGCGCGGCCGCTCGACGCGCCGAAATCGAAGCCCAGCAGGTGAAGCGTTTTCATATCGCAGTCCTCCTCGCTATTCTGAAACGGAATGTTCCCACATAATCTCATTTTATATTATAGCAGAACTCCCCGTTTCCTGCAAGCGGATAATCGGGGGAAAACCTGTGGATAACGTGCGCTGCGCGAACATCTGTTTCGTGGATAACGTGGAAAACCAATGAAGTTATCCACAGGTTTTCGATTGGAAGAACCCATTTTCCCGCTTTTCACGCGCGCAGGCGCACAAAGAAATAATATTGGTTTAATGTCGAAACCATTCTGCAATCAATTTGCAACAACCGAATGATTGGACGCCGTTTCGTCCCGAAAAGCCTTGATTTACCGCTGATTTGGCCTCCGAAAGCCGGTTAGTTATCCACTTTTTCCACAAAAACCTGTTGAAAAAGTGCGGAGAACCCGTGAACATCCTGCGGATAAAATGGGGAAATTGTAACATTTTTTGCCTTCAGAAAGCGCCTCCACCGGTTTTTTGCCCGCGCGTAGCGCCGTTTCCCGCGAACCGCACAGCAAATTGTGGATAACCTGTGGAAACATGTGGATAACCTGTGACAGGACGCTCTTCCGCTCACGCGGGCAGCCAGTACACCGAATACTCCGTTTCCATTTCAAAGCCGAATTTTTCCGCGAGATGCCGGGAGATTTCATTCTGCGCGTCCCAATGGACGGCGATTCCCCGCTCCATGCAGTCCCGCAGCATCCGCGCGACGCAGGCGCTCGCCAGCCCCTTTCCCCGATGCTCTTCTTTGGTGGACACATCCAGCTCCACTTCCCCGTCCATGCTCAGGAAGGACGACGCGGAGGCGACGATCTCCCCGTTCCAGTACGCCACCGCGCCGGAGCCCTCCGCCTGAAAAGCGGCGCAGGAAGCATAATTCGCGCCGTGGGAAAAGGGATGGCGCTCAAAAGCGGCCTCGTCCATCGCGGCAAGCCGATAGTCTTCCGGAAGCGCGCTCTCTTCCGGAAGCAGAAACCGGCGCGCCGGCTTCATCATGCAGCGCCGGTATACCCTGGCCTCGGGATACCGCGCCCGGATGTAGTCTTCCCAGGACTCCGTCAGGCACACCAGGGGCCGGACCCTATACCGCGCCTCCAGGGCGGCTGCCGCCTCCGGGTCGGGTCTGCCATCCAGAAAGACAAACAGGGCGTCCGCGATGCCAGCCTGTCCGTATTCGCTGCGCCCGCCGAAAACGCCCCGCAGCGCCGCCCGGTACAGGAGCGGCGCAGCCATCTTCAATCGTCCCGCCGCGCCGTCCGGCAAACGGCGATCCAGCCGGTCCAGCCGGGCGACGGCCTTCTGGCACCAGCCGAACAGCATGGAAACGGCTCTGTCGAAGTCAAGATCGCCGCATGGCTCCGCGAGCGCCAGGAGCTCGCGGTCGTCTTCCGGGAGCCGCTCCATCAGCGCCTTTTTCGTGACGACAAACTCCCCGCTTTCGAGGTAATACAGGTTCTGCATCAGGAAAAACAGGCTCTTGCGCATCGCGTAAAGCCCGGATATATTCTTCTCCCTGTCCGCGTGAATATAGCGATGGCAGATTTCGTGATAGATATTCCCCAGGCTCAGCTTGACATAATTGATTTCGTCCTCCCGCGACGCGGGCGGCAGCAAGCCCTCCAGCGCACCAAAAAGGTCTTTGGTCGTGTGGACGAGCTGGCAGATCTCCAGCGGATTCCAGCGCGCCAGCTCGGCTTTGCCGCATATGAATCCGCATGAACGTTCATAATACCCGACGCTCTTCAGGATATCCCGGTATCTGTCCATATCCGAAACGGTCAGGCCGTCGACGACCGCCATCACGTCGATGTCGCTGCTCTCGTTCGCTTCCCCCCGGAGGTAACTGCCCTGCAGGC
>JAFZRB010000240.1 GCA_017620115.1 Clostridia bacterium
AAGGGCGAAGCGGGCGTGAGCATCACGGCCAGCGCAGCCGCCAGCGCAGCCGCGGGCAGCGCGCGAAGAAGCGGGCTGTTTTCGCGGAAGGCGCGCGCGTACAGCACGGCCAGCGCGACCAGGCCGGGAATGAGCGTGAGATGCGTGACCTCCCGGCTCAGGAACCAGCTGCCCAGCATCACGAACACGAACATCAGCACCGCCGGGTAAACGCCGCCGGTCAGCCGCACCATCAGAAACGACACCACGCCGAACAGGATCGCCAGGAATACCATGAGCGTCGTCATCTCGGCGCGCAGGTCGCCTTCGCCGCCGCCCAGGCGCGCCCCTATAACCTCCACCGCGTGCGACAGCGCGTCAAGCGGGTTCAGCCGCGCCGCGATGACCGCGCTCCCGCCCGCCACCGCGAATATGACCGCGGCGGCCGCCGCGACGGCCCCGATGGAGGCCGTTATTCTGTTCAGCGCCACCAGCGCGCACAGCAGCGTCACCGCCGCGCAGCACAGCGCCACCGAGCCGTAAGGACAATCCTCCGTCACGGCGCACAGCAGCGTGCAGGTCAGCGAAAAGCTCATCATGAAGGCGATCAGCGCCGACGCGCCCATGTCCTTCAGCCTGGTTCGCAGATTCATCAGTCAACCTCTTTGTTTGCCCGGATGGAAGCCTTTCAAAAACCGGAGCATTATATATATGCGGAACAGTCATTATGACGGAACGGAATGAATCCGTGCGCGTTATTCGAAATCGGTTTTATCAGCCGTTTCCGGCGCGGCAGCGTCGTTCCACGGATTCACGCGGCGCACGTCCACGCCCAGCAATTCGAGCCGGCGCTTCATCTCCTCGTGATCCTTGTGAAGCGTCTCCGCCACCCACACGTACTGTACGCGCACCCCCATCTGGTTCACCCGCAGCGCCAGCTCCGCCAGCGTAGCGTTCAGGCGCGTGGAGATGAGGATCAGCGCGCCCGTGCGCAGCATGCGCCGCAGCTCCAGGGCGATCACCTGCTCGAAGGAATACGGGCTGTCGAACCGCAGCCACGTGAGCGCGCTCAGGAAATGCGCGATTTCTCCCGGCGTCTGCCCGGCCACCTCGGAAGGCGTCGAGGCGTTCAGCGGCATCCTCACGGGATAGCCCGCCTCCATCTGAGCCAGCGCAGCCGACGCAGCGGCCTCGCACAGCGCATCCTCCACGGTATGCACATGCGATTTCATGGCGTTCACAGGCGCGCAGTCCAGCAGGATCAGAAAGTCGGGGCGGGCCGACTCCTCGAACGTGCGCACCATCAGCTCGCGCCGGCGCGCGGTCAGTTTCCAGTGAACTTTTTTCAGGCTGTCGCCCTCCTGCCAGGCGCGCACGCCGGAAGGAGAGGCCATGTCCTCGGTCATCCGCACGCGCCCCTGCGGGCCCTCGTCGCCCGGCTTGACGATCATCGCGGGCACGGCGGCCAGGCGCGGCGTGACCTCCACGAGCGCGGTGGTGCCTTTCACGCGCCGCGAAAGGGAAAACAAGCCGAATATGTCGGTCACGCGCAGCCGCGATACGCCCACCTCGTAGACGCCCCGGTGCGCGCAGCGGATGGCGTAGCGGTATTCGCGCCCCCTGAGCGGAACGGCGCCCATGACGATGCGGCCGTTCTCGCGGATCTCATCCGGCGCGGACACCTCCAGCTCGATCGAGCCGGCCGGCAGCAGCGTGCGCCGCCTGAGCAGCAGGCGCATGGCCACGGTGTCGCCGCGCTCCGCGCGCTTCTTCTGCGCATCAAGGCTCAGCTTCATGGTGAGCAGCGTGAGCACCGCGCTGACGAAGGCCACCAGCGCCATCATACCCAGCATCGCCGCCATGAGATAGTAAACCGCCGCGCCGGTCGTGAGGGCGATGACAAGCAGCGTCGCCGCCAGCATCAGGAAGACGGCCGTGCGCCCGTTCATGACATTCTGACCGGCACCTTCACGGAGCCGATCACCTGCGTGAGCACGCGCTCGGCGGTCATCGAGCGCATGCGCGCCTCCGGGCTGAGCAGGATGCGATGCGCCAGCACCGGCGCGGCCATGAACTGAACGTCCTCCGGGATCACGTAATCCCGGCCGCTCAGCAGCGCCCGCCCCTGCGCCGCGTGCAGCAGGAAGATCGCGCCGCGCGTGGACACGCCCAGCTGCAGCGCGTTATGACGCCGCGAAGCCTGCGCGATCATCGCGATGTAGGCGCGCACCTCCTTCGCGGAATATACCTGGCTCACCATCTGCTGCATGGCCACGACATCCTTCGCGGAGCAGATGGGCTTCACGGTCTCCAGGGGCTTCGAGCCGGAGCTGTAACGTTCCAGAATGAGGCTTTCCTCCTCGCTCGTGGGATATCCGATGGCGATCTTCATGAAGAAGCGATCCAGCTGCGCCTCGGGCAGGGGATAGGTGCCCACGAAGTCCAGCGGGTTCTGCGTAGCCAGCACGATGAACGGCTTCGGCATAAGATAGGTCACGCCGTCCACCGTCACCTGGCCTTCCTCCATCACCTCGAGCAGACTGGCCTGCGTCTTGGGCGAAGTGCGGTTGATCTCGTCGGCCAGTACGATCTGGCTCATCACCGCGCCCTGATGGAATTCCATCTCGCCGGTTTTCATGTTGACCATCGAGAAGCCGGTCACGTCGCTGGGCGTGATATCCGGCGTGAACTGGATGCGCTTGTAGGAGCAATCCAGCGAGCGCGCCAGCGCCGATACCAGCGTCGTTTTGCCCACGCCCGGCACGTCCTCCACCAGCACATGTCCCTGGCACAGCAGCGCGCACAGCATCAGCTCCACCACGTTTTCTTTGCCCACGACCACCTTGGCGATGTTGGCTTTCAGCTTTTCGACCATCTGTTTTATATCCTGCATTGATCATTGCCACCTTTTTCGATTGATGGAGAAAGGAGAAACAGGCGTCCCGCCCTTTCCGCTCCGCAGTCATTTAGAGTGGTTTTCGGCGCGTCCGGTTCCCGAACGGACAGAAATCCATGTTCATTATAACAGCCGCTGCGTAAATATTTCAAGCCCCGTCGCGCTCTTTTCAAATTTGTCCGCCAAAAAAGCGCCTGCGGCGCTGGCGCGGCGGGGAAATCTGCTATATAATAAGGGCAGTATCTTTATCCGGAGGCACGGCATGGATCAGCAAAAACTCATCGCGCTGCTCATGCAGCAGGAATATGTCCCGGGCGAATGGCTCGGCGCGCAGCTGAGCGTCACGCGCGACGGGGTGCGGAAGGCCGTCGAGGCGCTCCGCCAGGCGGGCTGGGCGGTCGAATCCGCGCAAGGGCGCGGCTACCGGCTGGTTCCCCCGAAAAACGCGGTGTGGCCCTC
>JAFZRB010000241.1 GCA_017620115.1 Clostridia bacterium
CGCGCCTCGGAACAGACTGAACATGCTTCCGGGAATGGCGGAGGACATAAGCTGGCGGGGTTCGCCTATGACCGGCCTTTTGAACCGGAGGAGCCGCGTTATCGTTTGTCCGATCAAAGAGGTCAGTTGATCTGCGTTCTGTACTGCGAGGGAGTGACGCCCATTTCGCGCTTGAATTCGCGCGAAAAAGAACATTTGACCGTTGGCTGTTTTCGCCTGATTCCGCTGAGAGAATGAGCCTTTGGCGTTGTGCGGAGAAGAGGCAATGACAAAGCCCGGCGGACGAATCATCCGCCGGGCTGCTCTGCTTTTTTGCTATTCCTTGACGGCGCCGGCCGTGAGGCCGTCCACCACGTAGCGCTGCACGAAGGCGAATACCACGATCGTGGGCAGCAGCGCGATGATGCCGCCCGCCATCAGCAGGCCCCATTCAACGTTCACGCGCCCGATCATGGATTTCAGCGTCACGTTGATCGTCCACAGGTTGCTCTTGGAGGTGTAGATGACGCAGGTCATCAGATCGTTCCACACAGCCGTGAAGGCGAACACGAACACCGCCGCCATGCCGGGCAGCAGCACCGGGAGCACGATCCTGAAAATCGCCTGCACCCGGTTGCAGCCGTCCACAAAGGCCGCTTCCTCCAGGGAAACCGGTATCCGGTCGAAGAAGGCCCGCATGGTGATGGTACAGAAGGGGATCTGTCCCGTTATGAACATGAAGAACAGGCCCGTTCGCGTGTTGATCAGCCCGAGGCGGGAATAGATCACGTACATGGGGATGGTGCACAGCACGCCCGGGATCATCTGGGCCACCATCCACATGCCCATCATGAAGCCCTTGCCCCTGAACGCGTAGCGCGACATGCCGTAGCCGCTGAGCATGGTGATGATCACCACCGCCAGCGCCGTCACCAGCGCGTACAGAAGGGAGTTCTTCATGTATTTGCCGAATTCCACGGTGTCGAACAGGTGGCTGTAATTGTCCCAGGTGAAGAGCTTCGGCCAATACGTCACCTGCGACACATCGGTGATTTCGCCGTATGTCTTGGCCGAGGTGACGAACATCCAGTAGATCGGCGCGACGACCAGCAGCACGTAGAACACCAGCGCGCACACGCGGCCGAACTCGCCCCACTTCCACCTGAATTTCTTTTTGTATCGCGGACGCTGCGCGGCGTTCGTCATCAGAAATCACCTGCCTTGCTGAATTTGGTCAGCTTCATGTAGATACCCGCGCAGATCAGCAAAACCACGGCGAACATGAGCCCCAGCGCAGAGGCCGCGCCGAAGTCCAGGCTGCCATAGGCCCTGGTAAACAGGTAGCTCGACAGCGTTTCCGACGAGTACGCCGGCCCGCCTTCCGTAATGACATAAACCAGCTCGTAGGAATTGAACGTCCATACCACCCTCAGCATCAGTATGGTCAGCAGCGTCGGCCGGATGTAGGGGATGATGATGGAGAACAGCCGCCGCCACCAGCCGCAGCCGTCCAGCTCGGCCGATTCGTAGACTTCCTGGGGGATGGACTGCAGCGCGGCCAGCAGCATGATGGCGAAGAACTGATATCCCAGCCAGATGGCCGCCACATACACCGGGATGATGGAGAGGCCCGGCGTTCCGAGAAACGATATCTTTTCCGTGATCAGGCCAAACCTCATCAGCAGATCGTTGATGACGCCGTACTCACCGTTGAACGACCAGCGGAACATCAGACCGCACACGAAGCCGCTCAGCGCGTACGGAATGAAGGCGATGGACTGATAGATGTTGCGGAACCGGAAGGGCCTGCGCAGCGCCAGCGCCAGGCCGAACCCCAGAAGGAACTGCATGCCCACCACGATCGCCACATACTTGACGGTATTCCAGGTGATCATGCTCAGATTGCTGTCCTTCAGCGATTTGATGTAGTTGTCCCAGCCGATGAACTTCACCTTGTTCAGCTGCGACAGCTTGTATTTCTGGAAGGAAATGACGCCAGCCCGGATCATGGGGTAGGCGAACAGGCCGAACAGGCAAAATATCAGAGGCAGGCAAAAGAGATAGGGTTCCAGTTTTTTCAGTATTCTCCTTCTCTTTTTACCGCGCACGGTCAGGTCATTCATTCAACTATGCCCCCTCGACGGAAAAGGACTCACGCGGACGAACGATCAAATGCAGGAGCCTGCCGCCAGCGCGGCAGGCTCCGTGATGACCGCAAACGCTTCAGATGGACGCGGTTTTATTCCGCTTCGCTGTAAAGCTCGACCTTGCCGAAGTTCTCGATGGCTTCGGGATAGTCCTCCAGGTATTCCTTTGTGACCTCGGTGATGGCGTCGTCGAACCACGCGAGCCACTCTTCCACGGTCAGCGTCTTGGCCAGGACCTTCTGCAGCTCGCCGGTGCCGTCGTACAGGCGAACCTGCGTTACGTCGGCCGGGCCGTAGCTGCTCTGCGCCTTGGACAGGAGCGGATAGTTGATCTCATACAGGAAGCCGGCCATGGGGCCCTCTTCGCCGAAGAAGGGATCGTCCGCCGCGGAGCTGGACAGCGGGAACAGCGTCATCGCCTTGCAGTAGTCGGCGTTGTTGCTGCCCTCGTACAGCCAGGCGATCACATCCCAGACCTGATCCTTATACTCGGTCTGGTTGGAGATGGAGTAGCAGTAGGAGTTGCCGGAAACGCCCTGGAAGATGCGGCCGTCCTTGCAGGCGGGCACGGGCAGCACGCCCCACTGATCCTCGGTCAGGTCGCTGGCCAGGATGGAGGCCACGACTTCCATGTCGTTGAACAGGGTGCCTGTGAGGCCGCCGCAGAAGCCGTCGACCATTTCAACGAAGCCCCAGTTGATGGAATCGACCGGCGCGCAGCCGTCCCAGTACATGCCCACGAATTCAGTCATCAGTTTGACGTCCTCTTCCGTGTTCATCAGGTACTCGATGTCGTCGATGTTGCCGGTATCGAGGCCGTCCCACATGTAGCCGGGATTCTCGCGGTACGCCCGCAGGTATTCGCACACGCGGTCAACGCCGCCGAAGCCGCCGCGGAAGGAGATGCCGTAACGGTTCTTCTCCGTGTTGGTCAGCTCGTGAACCAGCTGGATGTAGCGTTCCCAGGTCCAGTCCTCGAGCAGGTCGGTGTACTCGATGCCCAGCGTGTCCTTGATCCAGTCGGCGCGCACATAGATGCAGCTGGTGGTCAGGCCGTCGGGGATGTAGTACAGGCCGCCGTTGTCGTCCGCCTGCTCCTTCATGATCGGGCCCATGGAGGCCACGAAGGTGTCCATAATGCCGGATTCCTCGATGTAGCTGTCCAGCGGCACGATCCAGTCGCTCATCTTGAATTCGCTGACCCAGCTGGGATACATGTTGATCAGGTCGGGCAGGTCGTTTGAGGAACCGAGGATAACCATCTTGCTGTAGGCGTCGGCCCAGGGCACTTCCTCGTATTCAATCGTCACGTCGGCGTTCTTCTCGGCCGTATAGCGGGCGAATACATCGGTGAAATAATTCTTGCGCTCTTCACGGGGCGAAATGTCCAGGAAGGTCAGCGCGATCTTTTCGCCGTCCGCCAGCGCCGCGCCGGCGAAAGCCAGGCAGGAGACCAGCAGGGCCAGAATAAGAACGAAGGATAGCAGCCGCTTTTTCATGAGAATACCTCCTCGTTAATTTTATTAAGAATATTGTAATTCCTCATTGCCGGCATGTCAAGACTTTCGTTTTAAAAAAATACGCCTATCGTCAAAATCGTTATCCCAAAAGTAAAAACTCAGGAGCGCGTATCCGCTGAACAGAAACAGTGGTTTATTCGCCGGATATATGTTATAATGAGATCGCAGGCAGCGCCGGGTGGCGCTATGAGGCATCCAACAGACTGACGCTTGAAAGGAAGGGTTATCTATGAATCGAATCAGCGTGGATTTCAGCAAACAGGTCGGCGCGATCCGCCCGCTGCACGGCGTGAACAGCGGCCCGCGCACTTACTCGTTCTATCATAATACAACCCAGTACTTCCAGGAGGCGGGCATCCCGTATTCGCGCCTCCACGACACGGAATACCCTTACGGCAGCGGCCACTTTGTGGATATTCCCTGCATCTTCAAGAACTTCGACGCCGATGAGAATGATCCGGCCAGCTACGACTTCGAGATGACAGACATGTACATACAGGCCATCTATGAGGCGGGTACGAAGGTGTTCTATCGGCTGGGCGCTTCCATCGAGCACGCCCCCATCAAGCGCAACATCTATCCGCCGAAGGATCCCGCGAAGTGGGCGCGCATCTGCGAGCACGTCGTCCGTCACTACAACGAGGGCTGGGCGAACGGTTTCCATTATGGCATCGAATACTGGGAGATCTGGAACGAACCCGAGGGCAATGGGACCTGGCGCATCAGCATGTGGATGGGCTCTGATGAAGAGTATTTCAATCTCTATTCCATCACCGCCAATCACCTGAAGAAATGCTTCCCCAATATCAAGGTGGGCGGCTACGCCAGCTGCGGATTCTATGCCGCCTTCGCCGAAGCGCCGACGGAAAACCACAAAAAGATTCTGGCGTTTGCCGATGATTTCTTCAGGTACATCACCGCGCCGGCCACGCGCGCCCCGCTGGACTTCTTCTCCTGGCACATTTACTCGAACGACCTGTATCTGTACGAGAACTGCGCGCGTTACGCCCGGTCGCTGATGGCCAAATACGGCTTCTCCGGCGCGGAGAGCATCCTGGATGAGTGGAACTACGGCGGCGAAGACATGTTCAACCGTATGCGCAACGAGTACGGCGCGGCCCTGGCCGCCGGCGCGCTGTGCGTCATGCAGCACAACGAGGTGAACCTGGCGAACTATTACGATTCGCAGCCGGCCATGTGTTACTGCGGCATTTTCTCGCTGGAAACCCGCGAACCCACCAAGACGTTTTACTCGCTGAAGGCGTGGAACGAGCTGTACAAGCTGGGCAGCGAAGTGGAAACCGCGTCCGACTGCCCGGACGTACGCCTGTGCGCGGCCGTCAACGGCGGCAAGGGCGGCATCCTGATATCCAGCTACAGGGCGGAAGACAGCGACCTGTGGATCAGCGTCCGCGGCCTGCGCGGCGGGAACGGCGTGAAAGCCAGCGTCTGGATGACGGACAAGGATCACTTCTTCGAAAAGGTTTCCGAGGAGGTTTTTTACGGCGACCAGATCAGCTTCCTGCGCAGGAAGGACGCTTACACCACCCTCTACATCGAGCTGGAAGTCCTCTGACGCGATGAAAACGCCGTCTCCGGCGATCCCATCCTCACGACCAGGCGGCCCGCTGCATTCAGCGGCGGGCCGCAGGATTGCGCGCGGGCGCTGAGGCGTGTTTCATTCTCGGCGCATGACAGAGGGAAGAAAGGTTGAGCCAAATGGATTACGCTTTCGCTGTGTTTATGTTCTGCTTCTCCGGGGCTATTCTTCTGTATGCGGGTCTGCTTGCCGTCACCAGAGACTATAACCTTCTGCCCTTGCGTGCGCGTGTCGCCACAAAGCCCA
>JAFZRB010000242.1 GCA_017620115.1 Clostridia bacterium
GACACGCCCGCCGCCGCCCGCCGCGCCGTGCGGCAGGCCGGACATATCGTGGTCACAAACCCGGACATGCTGCATTCCGGCATTCTCCCCCACCATACCAAGTGGGTCAAGCTGTTTGAGAACCTGAAATACATCGTCATCGACGAGATTCACGCCTATCGCGGCGTGTTCGGCGGCAACCTCGCCAACGTCATAAGGCGGCTGAAGCGCGTCTGCGCGTTCTACGGCTCGCATCCGCAGTTCATCTGCTGCTCGGCCACCATCAAAAACCCCGCCGAGCTGGCCTCCCTGATGATCGGCGCGCCGGTGAAGCTGATCGACGACAACGGCGCGCCCGCCGGCAAGCGCCACGTGGTGTTCTACAATCCGCCGGTCGTCAACAAACAGCTGGGCATCCGCAGGGGCGCCGTCGGCGAGACCAGCCGCATCGCGCAGGGCTTTCTGAAAAACGGCATCCAGTCGATCGTCTTCTCCCGCTCGCGCGTGACGGTGGAGGTGCTCGTGCGCCAGCTCAAGGATCTGGTGCGCGATCCGCTGGGCAACGCCGGCCAGGTGCGCGGGTACAGGGGCGGCTACCTGCCCACGCAGCGCCGCGAGATCGAGCGGCAGCTGCGCGCCGGCCAGATCAAAGCCGTGGTGTCCACCAACGCGCTGGAATTGGGCATCGACATCGGCCAGCTGGATGTGTGCATCATCTGCGGCTACCCCGGCACCATCGCAAGCACCTGGCAGCAGGCGGGCCGCGCGGGGCGGCGGGGCGGCGAATCGCTGCTCATCCTCGTGGGCAATTCCGACCCGCTCGATCAGTACATGATGGCGCATCCGGATTACTTCTTCGGCCAGTCGCCCGAATCGGCGCTGGTCAATCCGGATAACCTGTATATTCTCATCAACCACTTCAAGTGCGCCGCCTACGAGCTGCCTTTCGAGGACGGCGAGGTATTCGGCAACATCGAAGGCACCCAGGAGCTTCTCGATTACCTCGTCGAGCAGGGTTTCCTGATGCACGTGGGCGGCCGCTATCACTGGATGGCCGAGGAATTCCCGCAGGCGGGCATATCGCTGCGCTCCGCCGCCGACCAGAACTTCGTGATCGTGGATATATCGAATCCGGCGCATCGCCGGGTGATCGGCGAGATGGACCGCTTCACCGTGCCCATGCTGCTGCATCAGTACGCCATCTACCTGCATGAAGGCCAGCAGTACCAGGTGGAAGAGCTGGACTTCGACGACAAGAAGGCCTACGTGCGCGCCGTCGATGTGGATTACTACACCGACGCCGATCTCTCGACCAACATGAAGGTGCTGGACGTGTTCGACGAACATCCCTCCGGGCCCATGACGCGCTTCCGCGGAGAGGTGATGGTGTCCTCCATCGTAAAGCTGTTCAAGAAGATGAAGCTGGACACCCACGAGAACCTCGGCTGGGGCCCCGTGCAGCTGCCCGAGCTGGAAATGCAAACCACCGCCTGCTGGTGGACGCTGCCGGAGGACATCGAGGCCGCGTATCCGAAGGACGCGCTGCAGGACGCCATGGTGGGGCTGTGCCACCTGATGCGCGCCATCGCGCCGCTGCACCTGATGTGCTCCTCGGCGGACATCGCCGTGGTATACCACGTGCGCGACCCGTTTACCCAGCGCCCCACGCTGTACTTCTACGACTGCGTGCAGGGCGGCATCGGCCTAAGCGACCACGTGTTCGAGAGCGACCTGACGCTGTTCCGCGAAGCCCTCTCACGGCTGGACGAATGCCCCTGCGAGGACGGCTGTCCCAGCTGTGTGGGCGCGTCGGTCGGCCAGGGCGCCAAGCGGACGCTGCGGGGTCTCCTGCATCGGCTGCTGGAGGGCGACGGCGCAAAGGACGAATGACGAGAAATTCATCGAATAAAACCAGCCCGTTGTTTTAAGCCGGCGGGCTGATTCTTTTCTGTCTTTCACGGCGCTTCAGCACATGTCCCTGCACGCCGTTTCCCGTGAATCCGGCCACGATCATGCTCAGCGGCAGCAGCTTGATCAGCTGAATCCACCCGCCGAAGGCATACATGCCCAGTGAAAGCCCCGCCGCGCCCAGCGCGACGGCCAGCGCGATCATCAGCCAAAATCCGGCATACCGCCTGCGCCGGATGATGCACGCCACCGAGAAGATGACCACGGCGATGAGAAAGCCCAGCTGAAAGGCGAGGCGCTGCATTTCCGGCGTTTCAAAGATGATCGCCATGTCTTCCCAGAAAGGCGTGCCCCGCCTCTGGCTGAGGTGCCTGACGCCGGCCGTCCAGGCCCAGAAATCGTCCAGGCGAATCCAAAGCTCATATCCGGACAGGCCCAACAGCAGGAGCGCCCCGAGCGTAAGGGGATGGCGCCCGATCAGGCGCTGGCCCCGGATCTTTTCTCTCTGCTTCGTCATTGGTATACTCTCCCAAAAAGGCGGCGTCTTCCCGCTACTTCAGGAACCCGTTGATGATCTGTTCCTCCGCCTCCTGCGCCGTGAGGCCCAGCGTCATCAACTTGATCAGCTGTTCGCCGGCGATCTTGCCGATGGCGGCCTCGTGTACAAGCGCGGCGTCCACGTCGTTGGCCTCCAGCGCGGGCACAGCCAGTATGCGGCCGCGATCCATGATGATGGAATCGCACTCGGTGTGGCCGCTGCACGGCGCGTTTCCGGCGATTTTCGCCTCGAAGCGCTGGAAGGAATCGTCCCTGGCCACCGAGCGGGACACGATGTCCGCGCTGGCGCCCGCGCCGTTCAGGCTCACCGCATAGCTGCTCAGCGCGCGCTGGCTGCCATGAGTCATCAATCGCTCGCGCACGACCAGCCGCGCGCCGGCGGCCAGCTCGGCGGTGGTGGTGCGATCTGTGTCGTCCACGCCCTTGATCTGCACCATCTCCATCTCCATGCTGCTGCCCTCGTCCATATGCACCTCAGTGCCGGGATTCAGTATGCGCTTACCTTTTCCCTCGCCCGAACCGTAATGCTTCTCCACATAGCGTACGTGAGCGTTCCTGCCGAGATAGAAGCGGTGGACGCCGTCGTGCTCGGAATCCTGCGAGCCGCAGTTGTCGATGCCGCAGCCGGCGACGATCACCACATCGGCGTCCTCGCCCACGTAAAAATCGTTATAAACCAGTTCTTTGAGGCCGCTCTCGGTGAGCACCACCGGAATATGAACGCTCTCGTTCTTCGTGCCGGGTCTGATGCGGATATCCAGACCGCTCACATCCGGCTTGGAGGTGATCTCGATGTTCGCCGTCGACTGACGCCCGGCCGACTGGCTGTTGGAGCGGATGTTATACGCGCCCTCGGGCACCTTGTGAAGATCGGCGATCTCCTCGAGCAGTCTTTTCTGAATGCTGTCCAGCTTCATCATGCCGCTTCACTCCCCTACGATGCCCAGCGGCAGCCCGTGACCGCTGCGGCCGTGCCGATGAGCTCCGGCAGAACAGTCTCCTTCGGGCCCTGCCTGTCCAGCGCGCCGTCTTTAATCACCACAATCTCATCCGCGATGTTCAGGATGCGTTCCTGGTGCGAGATGATCAGGATCGAACTGTCGCGGATGTTTTCGCGCATCCCCTGAAAAACCTCGATCAGGTTCTGGAAGCTCCACAGATCGATGCCCGCCTCAGGTTCGTCGAAGATGGACAGCGCCGTGGCGCGCGCCAGCACCGTGGCGATCTCGATGCGCTTGAGCTCGCCGCCGGACAGGCTGGCGTTGACCTCGCGGTTGATGTAATCGCGGGCGCACAGGCCCACTGCGGCGAGATATTCACAGGCGTCAGCGCCGCTCAGCGGCTTTCCCGCCGCCAGGCGAATCAGGTCGATCACCTGCAGCCCCTTGAAGCGGACCGGCTGCTGAAACGCGAAGGCGATGCCCATGCGGGCACGCTCGGTGATGCCGCGCGCGGTGATGTCCTCGCCGTTCAGGAGGATCGTGCCCGACGTGGGTTTCTCAATGCCCGCGATCAGGCGCGCCAAAGTGGATTTGCCGCCGCCGTTCGGGCCGGTAACGACTACCAGCCGACCGTTCGGAATCGTCAGGCTGACGTTGCGCACGATCTCACGGCCCTGCCCGCCGTCGTCGACCCCGAAAGATATGTTTTTCAGTTCCAGCATAACCGCCGCACCTCGCTTCGATATTGCCCGGCGGGCGCTCGTCCCGCTCCTGTGCCTATTATAACGGATTAATGCAAAGAAAGCGTTGCCCCGATCCAAAAATGTGCCGGTCTTCACTTAAAAACCGCGCGCGAACCGAACGCCCGCGCGCGGCCGCTTCATGCGGGAATCACTCGACCATGAAGGAGACGATCTCGTAGGGCTTCACTTCAAATTCGATCTCATTGCCAGAGAACGCCGCGTCGCCCAGTTCATCCTCCATCAGGGAAACGGTTTTTACGCTCCGCGGGGGCTCCGCCAGCGTAAGGCGCACCTTTGCGCGCTGGCCGAAGCACTCATACAGCCGGATGATCGTGGCATCCTTTTTCAGCGCGCGCTTGACGGATTCGACGATCACATTCGGCTGATCCACCCGCGCGAAGGAGGCGAGGTTCGCTTCGCCGCCCTGTCCCGGAAGCGCGATAACGGGGATATTCAGCTTGTACGCCTTTTCCGGCGTATTGGCCGCGCGCCAGTCGCCGCTGTGGGGCGCGATTGAGTAGGTGAAACAGTGCATTTCCTGATCGGCGGTGGGATTGGGTTCGGTGGAGCTCTTGAGCAGCGTCAGCGCCACGCTCTTTTCATCCACGCTGTGGCCGTACTTGCAGTCGTTCATCAGGCTGAAACCGTAATTGCCCTCGCTCACGTCCATCCACTTGTGGGCGCATACCTCGAAGCGGGCCACGTCCCAGCTGGTGTTCCTATGGGTGGCGCGGCGCACGTTGCCGTACTGAATGTCGTAGGTCGCGTCGTTGTAGAACACGTCGGCCGGGAAGTGCGCCTTGAGCATGTAGTGCTGTTCCTTCCAGTCCACCTGCGTTTCGAAGTCGATGCGATCGAGGTCGCGGTAGAAGACCACGTCCTGCCGGATGGTGGAATTGTTGAAGCGGTAGGTGTTGCGCAGCTTGGCCAGCACGGGGCCGTTGGCCACGAGCTCGCTGGACACGAGGTCGGTCACTTCCCAGCTGCGCTCGTCGTAATAGATGTTGATGTCCCAGGCGTCGTAGTTGTGGGGCCGGTTCTCATAACATACGATATGGTTGAACGCCTCGCCGCTCTTCACCAGCTCGCGCTCCGCGCGCACGTCCACGAGGGAGGTCATGCGCATGGCCGCGTCGAATGTGCCGCGGAAGAAGGGCGTCTCGAAGGCATGCGTGTCCACTGCCAGCGCGCAGGCGTCGGCCTGCCCGCGCACGAACCACATGGGCGTGGCGGTCATGGGCTTCATGCCGCGCACATACGCGCAGGCGCGGCCCTCCACGCGCTGAACCGGGAAGGCGTTACCCCGCCCGTCGCGCAGCGCGGTCACGGACTCGTCCGCCTCGAACCACACCACGTCGTCGCGCGTTTCGGAAAGCGAGTTGTACAGCAGCACGTCGCCCGCGAGGTTCGCGCCAAGCGCGGCGAAGGCCTCGTCCTTCAGAGCTTTCAGCTCGGCGAACAACTGCGCGTAGATTTCCTTAGAGTCCTCATAGACCTTCTGGATGGAGCTGCCGGGCAGTATATCGTGGAACTGCAACGTGAGCATGCGCCGCCAGATGGAGCGCATCTGGTCGTTGGGATAGCTGAGGCCGCAGGCGCGCCGCGCGTACTCGCGCCACAGCTCGACCTCGCGCAGCTCGATCTCGATCTTGCGGTTGCTGCGCTTGTTGCGCGCCATGGCCGTGTAGGTGCCGCGGTGATACTCCAGATACAGCTCGCCCGACCACTTGGGCAGGCGCTTATTGCCTTCGACGCGCTTCTCCAGCTTCTCGAAGAAATCGCGGGCGAACTCCTGCCGCACGGCGGGCAGCCCAGCCACGGGGTCGTGCATGCGGCGCGCGTTCTCGATCATCCAGTCGGCCGAGCCGCCGCCGCCGTCGCCGAAGCCATAGCTCACCAGGAAGTGGTTATCCAGTCCCTTCTGCTGGAAGCGCTGCCAGCCGCCCTTGATCTGCATGGGATTGATCATGGCGTTGTAGGTGGTAAAGTAGGCCAGATCCTCGTGGCGTTCATAGCTGCCCTCGCCCACGTAATCGCGCGTGGGCGTGAAGTGAGTGAGCACCTCGCTGCCGTCGATGCCCTTCCACTGGAAGGTATCGTAGGGCGAGAGGTTGAATTCGCTCCAGCTCAGCTTGCTGGTCATGAAATAGTCGATGCCGCTCTTTTTGAGGATCTGCGGCAGCGCCGCGGAATAGCCGAACACGTCCGGCAGCCACAGTATGCGCGAACGCCGTCCGAACTCGGTCTCGAAGAATTCGTTGCCGTAGAGCAGCTGCCGCACCAGCGCCTCACCGCCGGAAAGATTGCAGTCTGCTTCGACCCACATGCCGCCCTCGGGCTCCCAGCGTCCGTCCGCAACGGCTTTCCTGATGCGCTCGAACAGCTCGGGCTGATCCTCCTTCACGAACTGGTAGAGCTGCGCCTGGCTGGACATGAACTTGAATTCGGGATACTGCTCCATCAGCTTGAGCATGGTGGCAAAGGTGCGCACGGCCTTGTGGCGCGTCTGATAGAGATCCCACAGCCAGGCCACGTCGATGTGCGTATGGCCGATGATATCGGCATAGGCCTCGGGCTCTATGGCCGCGATCCTGTCGTAGTAATTTTCCTTCATGTAGGCGCGCGCCGCCGCGACGGAAGCGTGGAAATCATCGCTGAAGGGATTGCGCAGATCCAAAAGATTCAGCGCGTCCGAAAGGGTATAGGCGGTGAGCTCGCGGTCGCGGCAGTCCTTCGGCTCCAGCAGCAGCGCCTCGTAGGGCACGTTCAGGTCGTAAACCAGCTGGACGACATCCTCGCACACGTCGTTGATCATGACGAGGAGCCTCGGCGGTATGGGGCTGTGCGAGCCGTGATTGGGCATGAAGGCGTTGGCGTAGCCCTGCATGAACACGTCATACGTCCTGCCGGGCACGGCGCAATCGTCCAGCGTCAGCGAGGTATGCTTGGTATCGAAGGCCTGTTCGATGCGGCCGTTCACCCAAACGACGAACTGCGGGTTGGTCGCCTCCCAGCCGCTCTCCCGCCCGGTGACGATGGAGAGTGTCAGCTTGCCGATGTAATCCGCGGGCGTGGTCACGGTGAAGCGGAAGTCCATCCAGTCGTGCGCGCTGTCGCGGCCCCATTCGGAGCCGTTTTCAAACGGCGCAAAATCCTTCGTATCCCGCAGGGCGGCCTCTATCCCCTCCGCGGGCGTTGACTTGCGAACCTGAAATCCCCGCAGCGTCTGGATCATCCTGCGGGCGCGTTCCACCAGCTGGTGCATTTGCATGGCGACAACATCCTTTCGTCTGGCGTATAAATCGGGCCGGCTTTCCCATCCGTTAAGGATTCAGGCGTTTCTCCCCATAGATATAGTACACGTGAATGCGAAGCCTGTCAAGAGAGATTCGTCGGCGTGGGGCGGTTTGCCCACCTCAGCGCGACCGAAGCCGCCCGGAACAGCCCGTTGAAGCAAACCGCAGGGCTTGTCCTCAGAGCCTGTCTTCTCCCGCCCCGGATTTGCCGAATCTCACCGTTCCGCTCTTCATGGAAATCTTTTCGACCCTGTATCCACAGGCTTCAAGCTCCTTCTTGCAGCTCAGGAACGCATGGTCGATGGGAAAGCCGCAAATCTTACGAATCTCGTCAAACGCCAGCTCGGAAGGGGCGTTCTCCGCGACGTACCGCCACAGCGCGTCGTATTTACTCATGGCGCACCGCCTCAAATTCCATCCATCCCTTCGCCTCCCGCGCGGAGACGGATATGACGTACTCGCCCGCAGAGGGAACCGTCAGCTCGAAATCGGCGGCGTCTCCTTTCCCCCGGCCGTCAGCCCGATAGAGGGGCTCCGCGCCGGCTGCTCCGATCAGGATATCCACGCTGCCGCTTTCGATGTTCCACGCCGCGCGCAGCCCGTCTCCTTCCCGCAGGGACAGCGTTTCGGCGTCGTCCGTGTTCATGATGTCGAAACGCAGAGAGAAACGCTCGGCGGTTTTGACGCGATCCCCGTCGAACTTGACGTTGTGCCGCGGAAAGAGCGAAAAGGCGGCGACTCCCAGTACCGCCACGGCGAGCGCCGTCCATAAAAGAACTTTCTTTTTCACTCTGCATCCTCTCTCGGCTGCAGCTGTCCGGGCAGCACCTTTTTCTCCTTCGGAGGGAACTGCGCGTCATACGCTTCAAAATCCTCCGGATTCCGTTCTGCGGCGAAGTAGCCCTCCGGCGGCGCGTACACGCCGGCAGCGCCCCTCAGGTATCCGGGAATCAGTTCTTTGCAAAGGAAGAAGGAATCGTCCGCGCCTTCCGGCAGGTCGTGATAGCGGATGCCGAAGTTCCTGGCGTATGTGAAGCCGCTCTTCCCGTAGAACAGGATATTCCCTTCAAAGCACAGCGCGGGGCAGCCGAGCTCGGCCGCTTTCTCCAGGGAATAATCCAGCAGCTTCTTCCCGTAGCCCTGCCGCTTGTACGCCGGGGCGACGCAGATCGGCCCCATGGTCATGATGGGAACGTCCCGCCCGTCGTCGGCACGGATGACGGCGCGCATGAACATGTTCTGCCCGATGAGCTCCCCGTCCTTCTCCATCACGAAGTCCAGCTCCGGCACGAAGGCGGGATCGCTCCTCAGATGGCGCAGCACGTAGTGCTCCAGGCAGCCCGGACGGTAAACGTTCCAGAATGATTCGCGCACCATGTTTTCGACGGCGCGCCAGTCTTTTTCTTCTTCACGGCGAAATGTAACTGACACAGGCTCTTCCCCCTCTTTCCCGCAATGGATCACTCCACGGTAAACTGCGTCCATTCGATATGATTATATTGCATCACGTCGTCGGCTTTCTCCATTCCCAGCTTTTCATAGAAGGGAATGGCCTTTTCGTTGGCGACGAGGTAAACCGCGATGTCCTTTTCTCCGCCAGCCAGCGTGTGGGCCGTTTTCATCAGGCGCGTGCCGATCCCCCGGCAGACATAGCGCCTGTCCACGCCCAAATCCGTCACATACAGCCAGTACGCGAAGTCCGTCAGTCCGAACAGCGTTCCGACGACGCGGTTTTCCCGATCCCTCGCCGTCAGGCTGATGGAAACGCTGTCCACCAGGCGTGCGATCCGCTCCGCGAACCGCTCCTTCGGATACTGCGATCCGAGGTCTGTGCGCTTAAGGAATTCCACGTATTCCTCCGCGGAGATCCTTTCGCTGCGGATGACAATCTCATCTTCCATATGGGCATCCCCCTTTATCCCGTCAGCCGAGGCCGGAGCCGCCGTCCGCGCCGTAGCGGTAGACGCAGATTCTCCTTTCAGCGCCCTGATAATTCCCGATCCCTTCAAATTCAAGTGCGAATCCGCTTTTTTCCATGACTTTGCGGGAAGCGATGTTATCCGCGAGGCAAACCCCTTTGATCGTTCCAATTCCGAGCGTTTCCATGACGGGCGGCAAAAAGGCCTTCAGCGCTTCGGTCGCGTAGCCCTGCCTCGTATACGGGCGCGCGATGTGATAGCCCACCTCCCACTCGCCTTCCTCAAGGGGAACCGCCTGGACATAGCCGATGTTTTCGCCGCTTTTCAGTATGACGGGATACACCAACGGCCCCTCGCGCCCGCCGTATTGGGACATCAGGAATTCAATCGTTTCCGACGCGTCCTCGACGGTCTCAAACACCTCGTCAGGCACGAAGCGGCGGTTATCGTCATCGAGCGAGTTCTCGTGAACGACCTGCGCCATGTCGGGCGTGAATTCGGTTATGGTCAGCCTTCCGGTTTCCACAAAAAACACAGGTATCCATCCTTTCACAGTCGATTCGCGCGGCGCTTCCGCGCTCCTTCGGGCAATTGCAAGCCGCTGATTACTCAGGCCGCGCAGGCTTCCTCAGATCCATGAACGCGACGGCCGAGCGATACATGAGGTACAGTCCCGCGCTCAGGAAAACGGCGCCCGCGATATCCGTCAGCCAATGAACCCCGGCTGTCAGCCTTCCGATCACCATAAACGCGGAAAACAGAACCGCAAAAACCGTTGTGATCGTTCTGACGGCGGCATTGCGAGACCGCCTGTCAACCTGGAACGTCAGGGTGGGCATGACGCTCAGCACCAGGAGCGTCGTGGAAGAAGGATACGACGCCTCCAGGATCCCTTCGATGAGAATGGGCCGGTAATTGATGGGAACCATCTCAAAGAACAGATAGCAGAATATGACGAGGATATAATAAACGCCCAGAAGAACGATATCCGGATCAACCTTTCTCAGGCTCCTTCTTCCAACAAGCTGAACGAGGCCGAGGACGCCGAAACCCGCGCAAACCGCGATCGGCACCAGACCCAGCCAGTCCGTTATCGTATAAAGGGTCATATGAACGCCCGTCAGACGATGAAACCACACGTTCACGGCCGCAAACCCGACGGACGATCCGTTGGGGCCTACAGGCTGTACGTCAACACGCTGAATGAGGAGTGTCCACGCCGCGAAGACCAGCGCCAGACAAACGCCCGCGGCCATGCATTTCTTTCCGCGATCCATCGCTTCCATTCCTCCCGATCAAATGAATCAGATGCCGCGCCTTCCCGTGGCCGGGAGCTTCGCGACGGTTTGGCCGTCACGGCTCCTTCCAGAACCCGCCCTTGTGGAAGTTTTCATTGCCGAGCGGCTTCGCCGTCAGCCGGAACATCACGCAGCCGTCCGGGCAGACGATGGTCTTGCTGTATTTGCCGTCGCCGCCGAGGTTTTCAAGATCGCCGCCGCTTCGGACGGCTTCCATCAGCGGGTAAAGCATCATCATGGTTTTGGAGCAGATGCCGTACCCCTGCCGATTCACCGGGCACCCATACGTGCAGACGTACCGATCGCCTATTTCCTCTCCGTTGCGGCAGTACCGCTCCGTGTGGTCGCCCCGCATAAAGCCGATCACCTCAACCGTGAACTCATATTCCTCGTCATACCATTTTTTCAAGACGATACCGCCCTTCTTACTTCTTCACCAGTTCCCCGAAAATGGCGTCCTTATCGTACCTGCCCTCCGGCAGGCCGGGAATCTCTTTGTACGCCTTGCACACCGCAAGGCTGATCTCGCTCCCCACGGCGATGATTTCCGCGTCGCTGTAGGGGCAGCCGCCCGTCACGATCAGCGTGGCGAAGCTGAACGCCGCGAGCCACAGATCGCGAAAATACCGGTTGGCGGTCTCCGCGTCCATGTTGTAGATCCGCATGAGCGAGGGACGTACCATATCCTGCGAGAATCGCAGCGCCTCCATCGCGCCGCCGGACGCCGCGCCCGGTTTTGTCAAAAACAGCAGCCTGTACAGCTCCGGCTCCTCTCTGGCAAAACGGATGTACTGCCGCCATACGCCCAAAAAGGGTATGGGACCGGCAAGCCCGCGTTCGATATACGACCGGTAGCAGCCCTTCGCCATCGCATAGACTTCGTCCTTGAGCTGCCCGACGGTGTCAAAATGCGTGAATATCGGGCGGGTGGAGACGCCCAGCTCGCGCGCCACCTCCCGCGCCGTCACCGCGTCGATGCCTTTCGACCTGGCGACGAGCATCGCCGCGCCGACCACCTCATCCCGTTGGACTTTTACGTTGGGCGGCATGAATTCCTTCCTTTCCCCATCAGGGCTTTCATTGCGCACCATATGTTGCATAACGTATGTTATTATATATGCTTATCACGAGTCTGTCAAGAGGCGGACGCCTCTTCCGAAAAGAGCGTGCGAACAAATCACAGCCGTTTCTCCATCCTGACGCAGCGGAACGTTTCGCCATCCTTCATTTCGCCGCTGATCACATAGCCCATCTGCTCATAGAACCCGACCTTGTTGTCGCGGCTCTCCACCACGGTCTTTGAACAGCCCAGCTCCTCCGCCCACTCCTCGCATTCACGGACGACCATCGTTCCGATGCCCTGTCGCCTGTATTCGGGCAGCACGACCACCCGGCCGATCATCATGCTCCTTTCATCTAGCGGATACATCCGCGCCGTGGCGATCGGAAAATCGCTATCCGTCACCACGATATACTTCGTTTCGGGCGTGTCGCGTTCGTCGAACTCCTGGCGGAGGCTGATATGGTGCTTTTTCGCCATGGCTTGTATACGCACGTAATAAGCGCCGGCCCGCTGCCAGGTTTCAGCCGCGCGTATAACCGCCATGTCCGGCATTGTCTTTATAGCCGATATGTCGGAGGCGCAGAATACATTCCCGCCGATCTGAAGGGCTTCTTCCCCGCGCCCGAATTCACGCAAGCAGTAGTCGGGCAATAGCGTTTCCGCCTGGCCTGTGATGGTCCGCCCGCCCGCATCCGTGATCTGAACGAGTTTCATGTCGTAATCGGAAAGATTCATCGCGTGTGCACCCCATTCGTTATGGTGTTTTCGCATAATGGCGTATCGCCTTTCCCCCGGCGGCTTCCAGTATACCATCGTTTCGGCGCTTTATCCAGCTTTTTCTTTCAGGAGCCCGTAAAACGGTCCTCTCATGTCGGTTCATCCGCGTTCGGGCGCTGCGGACACGCAAAGAAAAATCCCGCGGCATGGAAGGCTCATGACAGGAATTTCGGGATTTTGGCAGAATACCTGAATCGTACACCGCGGCCGGATTCCGGCATCTCTCCGGGATAAGCGAAGGTGAAATCGCCTTTTATGAAAAGATATGCGGCCCGTCCGCGCCGTCGAACTCAACTGCCGCGCGAGTCGTCTCCCGCGACAGTCGCTGGCAATCCGCTTCGCGCGCTGCTATGATAGAACTACAACAGAAAGGGGGACACCATCATGGAAATGGGAAAAGAAATCCGCCGTCTGAGGAATGAACGGGGCATCACGCAGGAAGCCCTTGCCGCCGCCCTGAACGTGACGGCGCAGACCGTCAGCAAGTGGGAATGCGGCACCAGCATGCCGGACGTGCAGCTGCTGCCGGAGATCGCCGTATACTTCGGAGTCACCATAGACCAGCTGTTCGCCATGGCCCCGGAACAGCAGATGGAACGCATCGAGAACCGCATCTACGACCATGGCCTGTTCGACGAAGCCGAGGAGCGGCAGCTGGAACAGCTGCTCAGCGCCTTTTCCGAAAAGCCGGAACACACGGGACAGGCCAGGCTGCTGCTGACCAAGCTCTACAACCACCAGGCTGAGCAATACCGCCTGCTGGCTGTGAAATACGGCAAAGAGGCCGTCGAGAAGACCGATGGCGACCGCGACGCGGTCAGCGAGCTGGCCAACGCCTGGGGCAGCTATATACCCGACTGGAACATCCGCAATCACCATGCCCTCATCGAATGGTTCAGCGACTTCTGCCGCCGCAATCCGTCCAATCGCTCCGCTATCATGTGGCTGCTGGACAACCTGATCGACGACCGCCGGCTCGCCGAGGCCGGCGTGTGGCTGGAGAAGCTGGCACTCATCGACAGCACCTTCCGCGTGCCCATGTACCGCTACATGATCGCCCGGGCGGAGGGGAATCAGGAAGAAGCCGAGGCCCGGCTCCGCGATCTGGAAGCCATGGCCGGGCAGGAATGGTGCTGCGCCGCAACCCTCGGCGATATCTATACCCAGCGCCAGGAATACGACCTTGCTATCGCCTGGTACCGCAAAGGCCAGGAGATGCAGCCGTCCCCCAAATTTACCGACAGCGCCATGAGCGTCGCCCACATCTGCGAGATCCGGGGCGACAGGGCCGGCGCCATCGCCGCATACCAGGAGCAACTGCGCCTGCAGCGCGAAGAGTGGGGCATCGTCAGCGGCGAGGAACATGACGCCGTGGTGCGTGCCATCCAAAGGCTGAAATAGACGATGCGCGCCGCCGGGCCCAAATACGTTTATAACCATTTTTGAGGTTGAAATGGACCGGTGCGTACTGTATAATAAAGCAGGATGGCTCTTCTGCACGCCCGGCGTCAGCCGTTCGCAGGCTGGCAGCCTGATCGGGGCAGTTTGAAGCGTATACTGTTCGGCGCGGTATTCGCCGATACGCGGGAGGAAACGCGATGAAAGTGATCTTGCACGATTTGGATCGGTCATACGACGGCATGATAACGGCCCGGTGCGACCGTATGATCGCGGCGGACGGGAAATACGCCCCGTGCCAGGGCTGCTTCGGCTGTTGGACCAAACATCCCGCCGAGTGCTTTATGAAGGATAAGCTGCGGCAGGCGTACCGGATCATAGGACAAGCGGATGAGCTGGTGATCGTCACGAAGAACCTGTACGGCGGCTACAGCGCGACTGTGAAAAACGTGCTTGACCGCTCCATCGGAAGCTCCACGCCCTTCAGCACCTACCGGGGCGGGCAGATGCACCACACGCTGCGCTACGGCAGACACGGACTCTGGAAGGTGATCGTTTACGGCGATACGACCGAGGCCGAAAAAGCCACCTTCCGTTACCTGGCGGAGCGCAACGCCATCAACGACGGCTTTGAACGATCCGAAGCGCTGTTTATCCGGGATATGGCGGAACTGGAGGGACTGTTATGAAGACGGTATTCATCAACTGCAGTCCGAAGAAGCGGTTCTGCGCCTCCGCGTATTTTCTCTCCCTGCAGCGCTTGTTCACGGGAGGAAAAAAGGTAACCGAAAAGCTGCGGACGCCGGCGGATCACGCACGTATCCTGGAGCAGCTTCGCGACGCGCAGGCGGTGGTGTTCTCTCTCCCGCTCTACGTGGACGGCGTCCCTTCCCACGTGCTCCGCTTCCTGGAAGAGATGGAGGCGTTCTGCAAACGGAACGATCTTCACCTCAGCCTTTACTGCATCGCCAACAACGGCTTCATCGAAGGACGGCAGAACGAACCGCTGATGCAGATTTTTGAGAACTTCAGCAGCCGCGCCGGCCTGAACTGGGGCGGCGGCGTTGGAATCGGCGGCGGCGTCATGCTGAACGTGACCCGGATCCTGTTCGTGGTGGACATCGCCCTGCTGCTGGTGAACACCATGCTGAGCGCGGCCAATACGGGGAACTTTTTCCCGCGGGACGCCTGGATCAGCTTCGGGGAGAACGCCGCGCTCCTTCTGTACTTTAACCTGGGCGTATTGTTTTATCTCGCCCGCATGGGTTTTTCCATCCGCAGGCGCGCCTTCGCCGGGAAAAAGTACACGCGGATCCTCATCCCCTCCTTTGTCTTTATCCTGTTTGCGGATATCTTCTTCGTTCTCATCTCCCTGTTCGAGGGCGGCCTCTTCCGGGGCTGGCTGGCGAAAAAGGAGATCGAAGAGCAGGACGCGTGACGGCGGGATAACGGCGACACGGCAAACCCGGAAAGAAAGGACAGAAAAATGGTTCATCTGGAGAAAGTTGACCACAGGAACGTCTGGGACATCATCGACCTGAGCGTATTCGAATCGCAGTATCCGTTCGTGGCCTCCAACGATCAAAGCCTCATGGAAGCGTACATCGCGGTCACGTCGGAGGACGCCTTCGCCTATCCCTTCGGCGTCTACGACGACGATACCCTCGTGGGCTTCCTGATGATCGGGTATAACGAATACGGAATCGAAGAGAACGCGCCTGGGATACTGAAGGGCAACTACAGCCTCTGGCGGCTGATGATCGATAAAAACCATCAGGGAAAGGGCTATGGCCGGGAAGCCGTACGGCTTGCCCTGGATTTCATCAGGACGTGGCCCCATGGAAGAGCGGAATACTGCGCGCTCTCCTACGAGCCGGAGAATGAGGTCGCGAAAAATCTGTACGCTTCCTTCGGCTTCGCGGAAAACGGCGAAATGGACGGCGACGAGGTCGTCGCCGCGCTGAAGCTCTGAACCGGAACGCAGTATCATGACGGAAAACAACCCGCCGGAAGAGCGGCGGGATGAACAGGAGGACGCTATGAAGTTTTCAGAAATGCCTTATCAAAGACCCTATCCCAAAGCGGTCATCGCTCAGATCCAGGATCTCACACAACGGCTGAAGGACGCCGGGAGCTACGAAGAAGCCCGCGCGGTATTCCTGGAATACGAAGAGAAGGGCAAGGTCGTCGACACGACGGCCACGCTGGCGTACATCCGCCAGTCCATCGACACGCGCGACGAGTTTTACAACGGGGAAAAAGAATTCTGGGACGAGTTCGGCCCGGAAGCCGAGGAATACGAGCAGGAATGGATCCAGGCGCTGCTGGATTCGCCCTTCCGCAAGGATTTCGAGGCTGAATACGGCGATCTGCTGTTCTTGAACGCCGAGATCGAGCGGAAGACCTTCTCGCCCGAGATCATCGAGGATATGCAGAAGGAGAACGAGCTGGTCAGCGAGTACAACGATCTGATCGCTTCGGCCCAAATCCCCTTCGAGGACGGCGTCTACACGCTGTCGCAGATGGAGCCCTTCATGGAGGATCAGGACGACGCGCGCCGCCTCGCGGCATGGATAGCCAGGGGCCGGTGGTATAAGGACAATCAGCCCCAGCTTGACCGGATCTACGACGATCTGGTGAAGATTCGCGACACGATGGGCCGAAAACTCGGCTACGGCGGCTATACGCAGCTGGGCTATTACCGCATGGAGCGCAACTGCTACGCGAAGGACGATGTCGCGAAGTTCCGCGCCGCCGTCCAGAAATACCTCGTTCCGGTCGCCGATTCCATCATGCGGGAACAGGCGAAGCGGATCGGAAAAGCATACCCTCTGTCTTTTTCGGACGACGCGATAAGCTTCCGGAGCGGCAACCCGCGCCCCGTGGGCACATCCGACGACATCCTGGCGCAGGGCAAAAAGTTCTACGACGATCTTTCCCCGGAAACAAGCGAGTTCTTCCGCACCATGCTCGATGAAGAGCTGATGGACGTGCTCTCCACCGAAGGCAAGCAGGCGGGCGGCTACTGCAGCTCTATCGAACAGTATGAGCGCCCGTTCATCTTCGCCAACTTCAACGGCACCCAGGGCGACGTCGAGGTGGTCACCCATGAAGCGGGCCATGCCTTCGCCTACTGGATGAACCGCAAGCGCATCCCGACCGATTACGCCGATCCCACCGCGGAGGCATGCGAGGTGCACTCCATGAGCATGGAGTTCTTCGGCTGGCGGAACGCGGAAGGCTTCTTCGGCCCCGACGCGAGAAAGTTCAAGTACAGCCACCTCGCCGGCGCGCTGACCTTCATCCCCTACGGCACGATGGTCGATCATTTCCAGCACATCGTCTATGAAAAGCCGGAGATGACGCCTGCTGAGCGCCACGCCGAATGGAAGCGCCTCATGGGCATCTACACACCCTGGCTGAAGCTCGACGGCGAGATCCCCTTCTATTCGGAGGGAGAACACTGGCAGCGGCAGATTCACATTTACGAATATCCGTTCTACTACATCGACTACTGCCTGGCGCAGGCGGTGGCGCTGGAGTTCTGGGCCATGATCCAGAAAGACCCCGCGGAAGCCTGGAAGCGCTACATGGCGTACACCGCGCAGGGCGGCAGCCGCACGTTCACCGATCTGCTGATCAACGCCGGCCTTGCCACGCCCTTCGACGAGGCGTGCCTGAAGGGCGTCTGCGAGACCGCGACGAAGTGGCTGGCGGAGTTCGACCTGTCGGGGATCGAATGAGCGCGCGGGGGAACCCGTATGCAGCACGGCATGGGGTCCCCTCTGATAC
>JAFZRB010000243.1 GCA_017620115.1 Clostridia bacterium
CCACGCCCTGGGTCTGCCGCTGCCCAAGCAGGTGTTCGGCCACGGCTGGCTGCTCTTCGGCCAGGACCGGATGAGCAAATCCAAGGGCAACGTGGTGTATCCCCAGCCCATCGTGGCGCGCTACGGCGTGGACACCCTGCGCTATTACCTCATGCGCGAAATGCCCTTCGGCGCGGACGGCAACTACACCAACGAGGCGCTGCTCACCCGCACCAACGCCGACCTGGCCAACGACCTGGGCAACCTGGTGAGCCGCACCGTGGCCATGATCGAGAAGTACTTCGGCGGCGAGGTGCCCGCGCCGGACGCCGTCGACGAGGCGCTCGACGCGCCGCTCATCGAACGGTTCCGCGCCATGCCCGCGCTGGTCGAGAAGAGCATGAACGAGCTGCAGTTCTCCGTGGCGCTTTCCGAGATCTGGAAGCTCATCGGTGACTGCAACCGCTATATCGACCTCACCCAGCCCTGGGTGCTGGGCCGCGGCGAGGAAGGCAGGCCCCGCCTGAAAACCGTCATGTACAACCTGGCCGAGTGCGTGCGCGCCGTGGCCGTGGCCATCGGGCCGGTCATGCCGAACACGCCCGCGCGCATCTTCGATCAGCTGGGCGTGACCAACCCCGCGCTCATGACCTGGGAATCCATCCAGAACTTCGGCGGCCTGCCGGCCGGCACGGTTGTGAAAAAGGGCGAGGCGCTGTTCCCCCGGCTGGACGTTCAGAAAGAGCTCGAGATCCTGAGCGGCGGCGCGCCCAAGGAAGAAAAGAAAGAAACGAAGCAGCAGGAAAAGCAGGACAAGAAGGAGCAGAAAGCCGCCGAGAAGGCTACGGAAGAAAACGCCGGGCTCATCGCCATCGACGATTTCGCCAAGGTGAAGCTGGTCACGGCGAAGGTCGTCGCCTGCGAGCGCGTGGAAGGCAGCGACAAGCTGCTCAAGGAGACGCTGCAGCTGGGCGACGCCACGCGCACCGTGCTGAGCGGCATCGCGCGCTATTACACGCCGGAGGAAATGGTCGGCAAGACCGTCGTGCTGGTGGCCAACCTGAAACCTCGCAAGATGCGCGGCATCCTCTCCGAAGGCATGCTGCTGTGCGCGCAGGACAGCGAAGGCAACCTGAAGCTCGTCACCGTCGAAGGCGGCGAGTTCCCCTCCGGCATGGAGATCGGCTGACGCCCTCCCCCGCCTTCAGTGAATAGTTTATATGATATTAAGGAGGTTGTTATCATGAAGCTTCGTCGTTTCCTGGCCATTCTCATGATTTGCCTGGTAGCTCTCCCGCTGTGTCCGTCGCTGGCGGAACAGGCGGAAATTCCCGCTTTTGAGACAGATATCGCGGACATTCAGAAATACGGAAACCTCGTGCTGAACATCACCGGCAGCAGCGTGCTGGAGCTGGGCTACGGGTACGGCGACGTGGTGTCCGTGACCATTCTGGGCGAGACGCTCGACATGCCCGTGGGCTCGAGCTATTCCGACGTGGACACCGGCAGCATGATCTTCCGCGTGGTCACCGACGAGAGCGGCGACGCCGTCATCCTGGCGATCAACATGGGCGATCTGGCCACCACGCTCGGCCTGGCCGCGAAGAGCAAGATCGACGAGGATCCCGGCTTCCGCTGGGACTACGCCGAGGGCGTCGAAACGCCCGTGGCCGTGACCGTCGCCATGAAGGAGAAGGGCGGCTACGCGGACGAATACCTGATCCATCAGCTGGTTCGCACAAACGAGCGCGCCGACTACGCGTCTCTCACCGACGAGCAGTACGCCAACTTCCGCGCCGTGACCACCACGGGCATGGGCGAAGGCGCGCTGTACCGCTCCTCCTCGCCGGTCAACCCCGAAATCAACCGCAACAAGGAGGCCGACGAGGCGCTCAACGGCGCGGGCGTCGAGACCGTCATGAACCTGGCCGACAACGAGGAGACCATGAAGGGCTACGAAGATTACGCCACCTCCTATTACGCCCAGCGGCAGGTCATCCCGCTGAATCTGGGCGTGGACTTCTCGGCGGCGGATTTCCAGAGCGGCCTGGCCGACGGCATGCGCTTCTTCGCCAGCCATGAAGGCCCCTATCTGGTGCACTGCAACGAGGGCAAGGACCGTGCGGGCTTCGTGAGCGCCATTCTGGAATGCCTCATGGGCGCGAGCGCCGACGAGATCGTCGCCGACTACATGGTCACCTACTTCAACTATTACGGCGTGGAAGAGGACAGCGAGCAGTACGAGGCCATCGTGCGGAGCAATATCGCGAAGACCCTGGCCGCGGCCTTCGGCGTCGAGAGCATCTGGGACGCCGACCTCGCCGCGAAAGCGCAGGATTACCTGGCGGCCATCGGCGTGAGCGACGGGGACATCGCCGCGCTGAAGGCGAACCTCGGCAAATCCTACGTCGAGTGATTCCGTTCGGAGAAAACGGATATGAGACTTTTTGACACGCACTGCCACATCACGGACGAGCGGTTCGACGAGGACCGCCCGTCCGTGATCGAAAGAATGCGGGAAGCCGGCGTCGAGCTGGCGCTGATCGTGGGCGACGGTTCCCAGCCGGAACAGCCCGCTTTCGCGCTGGCGGAGAGGTACGGCTGGATGTACGCCGCCACGGGCGTGCATCCGCACGACGCCTCGCGCTGGAACGACGAAGCGCGAGAGCGCGTCGAACGCTGGATGGCCCATCCCAAAGCCGTGGCGCTGGGCGAAATCGGGCTGGATTATCACTACGACCTGTCGCCCCGCGACGTTCAGAAGCAGGTTTTCGACGAGCAGCTGGAGATGGCCTTCAGGCTGGACAAGCCGGTGATCCTGCACATCCGCGAGGCGCACGGCGACGCGACGGACATGCTGACCGCGCGCTGGAAGGCGGGCCGGATGCCGCGCGGCGTGATGCACTGCTACACGGGCAGCTGGGAGAGCGCGAAGCAGTATCTGGCGATGGGCCTTTACGTCTCGTTCTCCGGCGCGGTGACGTTCAAGAACGCGCCGAAACTGGCCGAGGTGGCGAAGAACCTGCCGCTGGATCGGCTGCTGGTGGAGACGGACTGTCCCTACATGGCTCCCGTGCCCATGCGCGGGCAGCGCAACGAGCCCGCGTTCGTGGCCTACACCGCGCGCAAGGTGGCAGAGCTCCGCGGCATGGACGAGGACGCGCTGGCGCTGGCCGCTCTGGAAAACGGCAAGAGGCTGTTCGCCCTCGCATAAGCAACAGCCCAAACCCCGCTCACCCCGGCACCTCCGGCCCGCTCAGGGCCGGACAGCCCCCCCTCAAAAAAACGCCCTCTTCCCCACCCGACCAACAACGGAGGCACCCATGAGCAAATGCGTTCTCGGCGTCGATTTCGGCACGCTTTCGGCGCGCGCGCTGATCGTTGAAACCCAAACGGGCCGCGAGCTGGGCACGGCCGCGATGGATTATCCCCACGGCGTGATGGATCGGGCCCTGCCCGACGGCACGCCCCTGCCGCCCGACTGGGCGCTTCAAGATCCCGCGGACTACCTCGAATGCCTCTCGCGGGTCGTTCCGCAGGCGCTCGCTCAGGCGGGCGTGCGCCCGGAGGACGTGGTGGGCGTAGGCGTCGACGCCACCACCTGCACGCTCTTTCCGATCGACGCAAACGGCGCGCCGCTGTGCGCGCTGCCCGAGCTGGCGGGCGAGAAGCACGCCTACGCCAAGCTGTGGAAGCACCACGGCGCGCAGGCGTACGCCGACCGCATGACGCAGGTCGCGCGGGAGCGCGGCGAGGCGTTCCTCGCGCGGTACGGGGGCAAGGTGTCCTCCGAGTGGCTGTTCCCCAAGCTGTGGGAAACGCTGGACCAAGCCCCTGCGCTGTACGCGCGGGCGTACCGCTTTATCGACACGGCCGACTGGATCGTGATGAAGCTCACCGGCGCGGAGGCGCGCTCCGGGTGCCTCGCGGGCTGCAAGGCGTTCTGGAACCCCCGCGACGGATATCCCCCGAACGATTATTTCCGCGCGCTCGATCCGCGGCTCGAACACGCGGTGGACGAAAAGCTCTCCCGCGACATCCGGCAGGTATGCACGCGCGCCGGCTTCCTCACCGAAGAGGGCGCGCGCCTCACCGGGCTCGCGCCGGGCACGGCGGTCGCCGTCGGACATTCCGACGCGCTTGTGGCGCTCCCGGCGGCGGGCATCACCGGGGCCGGCCGGATGCTGATGATCGTGGGCACCTCCACCTGCCATATCATGCTCGACGACCGCGAACGCGACGTGCCGGGCATCTGCGGCGTGGTGGACGACGGCGTCATTCCCGGATTCCTGAGCTACGAGGCCGGGCAGAGCTGCGTGGGCGACCATTTCGACTGGTTCGTCCATACCCTCGCGCCCGAAGCGTACGCGCGGGAGGCGCGGGAGCGCGGCCTCGACCTGCACCGGCTGCTCACCGAAAAAGCCGCGCGGCTCGCGCCGGGCGAAAGCGGCCTGCTGGCGCTGGACTGGTGGAACGGCAACCGCTCCGTGCTGGTCGACGCCGACCTCACCGGGCTCTTTATGGGCATGACGCTCGCCACCCGTCCGGAGGAGCTCTACCGCGCGCTGATCGAGGCCACGGCCTTCGGCACGCGGCTCATCATCGAGAACTTCGAGGAACACGGCGTGCCGGTGCAGGGGATCACGGCCTGCGGCGGCATCGCGCAGAAAAACGCTTTCCTGATGCAGCTGTACGCCGACGTGCTCGGCCGGGAGATCAGCGTGGCGCGCAGCGCGCAGAACTCGGCGCTGGGCAGCGCCATGATGGGCGCGGTGGCGGCCGGACGCGCGGCGGGCGGCTGGGACACCATCGACGAGGCCGCGGCGGCCATGGGCGGCGTTCGCCCGGGCGGCTACGTGCCCGACCCCGCGGCGCACGCCGTTTACGACCGGCTGTACGCCGAATACCGGGCGCTGCACGACTGGTTCGGCCGGGGCGGCAGCGACGTGATGAAGCGGCTCAAGCAGATCAGGCGGGAAGCCCGCGCCTGACCGGCCGCCGAAGGAGGAACTGTGATTTACACGGAAAAGACAAAGCGCGCGCTCAGGCTGATGTTTGAGGCGCATAAGGATCAAACCGACAAATCGGGCATGCCGTATGTGTTTCACCCGTTCCACCTCGCCGAGCAGATGACCGACGAGGCGACGACGGTAGCCGCGCTGCTGCACGACGTGGCGGAGGACACCGCCGTCACGCTGGACGAGCTGCGCGGCATGGGCTTCGGCGACGACGTGTGCGACGCGCTGGCGCTGCTGACGCACGACGAGCGCGTGCCCTACATGGACTACGTGGCCGCGATCAGGCGAAACCCCATCGCGCGGGCGGTCAAGCTGGCCGATCTTAAGCACAACAGCGACCTCACACGGCTGGACGCGGTCGACGAGAAGGCCCTCGCACGCGTCGAAAAATACAAAAAAGCCATCGCGCTTCTGGAAGAAGCGTGACGGCGCGGGAGATATGTGATGAACAGGGAAAATATCCGCCTCGTCGCGCTGGACATGGACGGAACCATCACGCAGCACCGAACGGCGCTCGAGCCTCAAAACCGCGCCGCACTGGACGCGCTGGCCGAAAAATACCGCCTGGTGATCGTCGGCGCAGGCGCGTGCGCGCGCATCCACGGGCAGCTGGGCGGCTATCCGCTTGACGTGATCGGCAACTACGGCATGGAAACGGGCGAATACGACCGCGAAAAGGGCGGGCTGACGATCGTGGAGAGCCGGAGCGTCACCGTCGAGCCGCAGGAGGCCGTGCGCGAGCGCGTAACGCGGCTTCGGCGTCAGTTCGGCATGGAGACCTTCGCGGGAGACACGGTGGAGTTCCACGCCTCCGGCATGATCACTTTCCCGCTGCTGGGCACGAAGGCGGACATCCGCGACAAGCTGGCCTTTGACCCAGACCGCAGCCGGCGCCGCCCGCTGTATCCCGTCGTGAAGGAAGCGTTTTCGCAGTACACGGTGTTCATCGGCGGCTCGTCGTCGTTCGACATCGTGCCCAAACCCTTCAACAAGCTGTACGCGCTGGAGCGCTACTGCGCGCGGCATGGATTCGCGCGCGGCGAGGTCGTGTTCTTCGGCGACGATTACCGCGAGGGCGGCAACGACGAGCAGGTCTATCATTCCGATTTCGCCTTCGTGACCGTGGACGATTACCGCGATTTTCCCGAACGCGCGGCCGTTTTGTTATAATGAATCGGCGTCCCGGGAGGCTCCGTCCCCGGCGCCTTCCGCCTTCGCTGCCCCGACGAACGCCGCGGGCAGCGGTTTTTTGCGTCCGGCCTCGTAGTCGTAATAGACCAGAACCTCCGTCTCCTCCGCGGCGAGATTGCCCTCGCCGTCCAGCACCCTGTGCGCCAGCGTGAAGCTGGTCGTGCGGCAGCCGGTCACGCGGCTCTCGATCACGACCTCGCCCGGGAAAAACAGCGGCAGGCAAAACCGCACGCTGATCGAAGCCACGATCGGCCCTTCTTTCGGCGCGGCAAATTCCGGCATGAGGCCCGCCGCGCGGCAGATATTCACGCGCGCGGACTGAATGTAGCGCAGAATCGCCAGGTTGTTGACATGGCGCATGGCGTCTATGTCTGCCCAGTCCACCGCGATCCTCGTCGTCGTCTGCATGGCGGCCTCCCAACTCACACCGGGATCCGGTAGAGCTTCTCCATCAGGGGAATGAATACGCTTTCGTCGCCCGAGGTCATGAAGCGCACGCTGCCCTCGCCCTGCGTGCGCAGCATATCGCCCTGCTCGAGCAGGCTTTTGAGGCGGCGCGCCGTGCCCTCGTTGCCGTCGACGAGGGGCACGCCGGGCAGCAGGGCGGCGATCGCGCGCTTCAGAAACACATAATGCGTGCAGCCCAGTACGACAGCGTCCAGCTGCACGTTCTCATAGTCGGCCAGCACGTCTTTCAGGTAGGCGTTCAGGCGCTCGCCGCTCAGCTCGCCCGCCTCCACGAACTCCATCAGTCCGGCGCAGGGCTGGACGACGGCGTGCTCGCCGTATTTTTCGCTCAGCGCCTGGTATTTCTGCTGCCGGAGCGTGGCCGGGGTGGCCAGAACCAGTATGCGGCCGCCGCGCCAGAGAAAAGACGCCGGCTTGAGCGCGGGCTCCATGCCCACAACGGGGATGGCCAGCCGGGCGCGCAGCGCAGCGACCGCAGCGGACGTGGCCGTGTTGCAGGCGATAAGCAGCGCTTTTATGCCACAGGACAGAAGCACGTCGGCGACATGCGTCGCCAACGTGCGGATGGTATCCTCGCTCTTCGTGCCGTAGGGCGCGTTGAGGTTGTCGCCGTAATAGAGAAAGTGTTCGCGCGGCAGCAGGCGCACGGCGTCGCGCAGCACGCTCACGCCGCCCACGCCGGAATCAAAGATCCCGATGGCACTGTTTCTGTCCATGGCGCAATATCAGTCGTCCTGTTCTTCTTCTTCGGGCAGTTCGGCGTCGTGATACACGTTCTGGGTGTCGTCGTAGTCGTCCAGCTCGTCGATCAGGCGCTGCACCTTCGCCGCCACCTCGGGATCGGTGATGGGCGTGGTGGTGGTGGGCACCATGCGGCGCTCCGCCTCCAGGAACGTGCAGCCGGCCTTTTCGAGGTTCTCGCGCACTTCGCTGAACGCGGTGGGATCGGTGTAGATCACCGCGGAGTCCTCGCCCACTTCGACGTCGTCCGCGCCGGCGTCCAGCGCCAGCATCATCAGCTCGTCCTCGTCGAGGCCCTTGCTGTTATCCAGCACGATCACGCCCTTGTGCTCGAACTTCCATGACACGCAGCCCGTCGCGCCCAGGCCCTTGCCGAACTTGTCGAACAGGTGCCGGATCTCGCTGGCCGTGCGGTTCTGGTTGTCGGTCACGATGTCCACGATCACGGCAACGCCGCCGTCGGCATAGCCCTCGTAGGTGATTTCCTTGTAGGACGCGCCGCTGCCCTCGCCCGCCGCCTTCGCGATGGAGCGCTTGATGTTGTCGTTGGGCATGTTGTTGGCCTTGGCCTTGGCGATGACGTCGCGGAGTTTGCCGTTGGTCGCCGGATCGGCGCCGCCGCCCTCGCGCACGGCGATGGCAATTTCACGGCCGATCTTGGTAAAGATCTTGCCCTTCTGCGCGTCGGTCTTTTCTTTTTTGTGCTTGATGGTCGTCCATTTATTATGTCCGGACATGAAGATCAGCTCCCCGATCAAATTTTTTCAGACACTTTATCATACCATAAATCCCCGTGGGAATCAAGCGGCAATCATCCCGGGCGGCCGCATTTGCCGCCATTTTCACGAAAAATCAATCAAAAAGGCCCCGTCAGACCGCGCTTTCGGCTTCGGCGCTGCGGATGACGCGCGCCGTGGGAAGCCATTCCACCATGTAATACGATTCCAGCGCGAAGAAGGACTTCATCTCGCTGCGCCTGGCCGCGACGCTCAGCGAAAACAGCGCGCCCGGCCGCGATTCATCCTCGAAGATGAGCGTCCAGTGCACCATGCCGCGCCGGCGATGAATGGCGATGGCGTATTCCTCGCTCACGTCCTTCAGGCGCAGGCGCGCCTTCTCCCGCCGGCCCGCGCGCAGATCGCGCAGCATTTCGCCCACGCGCACGATATAGGGCGTGGTCATCCCCAGCACGCCCACGGGCAGCAGCCAGACCAGCCACGCCATGTCGCTCTGCAGAAAGCGGCTCAGCGCGTACGCCGCCGCCAGGCTGAACACCAGCAGCTGCCAGGTCAGCGCGGCGTATGAGCCCATGGAAAACTCATGCCTGTTCATGGCGTTCCTCACTCAAACAGCTTTTCCAGTATGGTCTCGACGAACAGATCGTGCATCCCGGCCGCGGGATGGTTGATGCCGTTGGCCAGCAGCGCGGTGGTATCCACGCCGCCGCGCTCCAGCGCCTGCCAGCGCGCGTAGGCGTCCGCCACGGGCACGGCGCGCCGCCGGGCCTCCGCGCGGGCCGCGTCCACGAAACGGCTCAGCGTACCCCCGCGCTGAACGCGCGCGCAGTGCGCGGCGATCTCGCGCAGGTCGTCGCGCTTCACGGAGGCGGGCACATAGCCGCACATGAAATTCGGCGTGAGCAGCATGCACTCCGCGCCGCCGCGCAGCACGCCGTCAAAAATCGCGGCCATGCTGCGCGTATAGACCGCGAGGGCGGACTCGGCGTCCTGCCCGCAGGCGTCGTTCAGGCCGAAGTTCACGATCACCAGATCGGGCCGCACGCTCAGCACGTCGCGCTCCAGCCGCTCGAGGCCGCCGCGCGCGCTGTCGCCCGAGATGCCCGCGTCCAGCACGCAGGGCGCGGCCGCCGGAAACAGCGCGTTGAGCCGGCGCTGCAGCTTCGCGGGATAGCCCTCGTGGGGACGGTAAGTGGTATCGAAGCGGCCGTCCGGCAGGTCGACCAGCTCGAAGCAGCCGTGCGTCACGCTGTCGCCCAGACAGGCGATGACCGCCGGCCTGCACGCGCGCGCGTCGCGGCAGCGCAGGGCCATTTTCTCCGTCGTTTTCATATCGCAGCACTCCCGTTTTTCATCAAAAACCGATGACGGCTATATTCTACCATCCGTGCGCCGTCTTGTCAATTTGGCAAAGCAAAACGGCCAAAAACGAACAAAGCAAAACGGCCAAAAATGAGAGGAGCGCCCTGCGTGGAGCGCTCCCCCGTCAGATGTTTACGAGGCCCGATAGCCGTTTTCGCGATCGCCCGAGATGACGACCGTGTAGTTTTCGCCGTACCGCGCGGGAAGGACGATCTCGCCAGACGCGGGAACAGCCTCGTCGCCCTCGAACTCGCCGCTCAGCGAGAACGCGATGGAGAAGCCGGAAAGGTCAGCCTCCTCCGGGAAGTCCTCCGCTTGAAACTGCTGATAAAGCGTCCCGGCCAGAGGCGTCTTCATGTCCGCGTTGCAGACCCC
>JAFZRB010000034.1 GCA_017620115.1 Clostridia bacterium
CAGCTTGAGCGCCGCCTGCCGCCGCGCCGGCCCGACCGACAGCCCCACGCGCAGCGGCGCGCCGGGCAGCTTGAGAAAGCCCAGCCGCACGGGCATGGCGATCAGCGGTACGAGCGCGCACAGCGGCAGCACGATCCAGAGGGACACGGCGGACGCCTCCTTTCGGCGCGGGGAACTCCGGCTTCGCAGTCAGCGGCCGCGCCGGACGTTTTCCCGCTGCCGGGGGATGGGATAGAGCGCCTTGTAGGCGGCTTCTTCCTCGTCGTCTTCGGGCAGCGCGGGAATGAGCCCGGTTTGCTCCGTGGCGGAGACGGCGTTTTCCGCTTCGTCTTCAGGGTGGCGCGCCTTGCGCCTGTCTTTCATAACGATCGCCTCCTTCGCGTTGATCCGCTCATAGGCTGTCCGGTTCGGCAAGGTTTCATGCGCGGCTGTTTCCGCACCGCGCGGCGCGGGGGCCTGGCGGCACAAAAAACGCCCCTCCGGGTTTTTATAGGCCCGGAGAGGCGATCGGTTTGTAAGAGAGTCAGATTTCGGCGGGCAGCTCGCGCGTGTGCTCTTTCACGAGCTTCCGGCAGGCGGCCGCGAACTGATCCAGCGGCACGCCGTGGAGCTGCTGCTTCTGGCCGCGGATGGTGACGGACACCGTGCGGTCTTCCTTTTCCTTGTCGCCCAGCACGATGATGAACGGATCCTTCATGGTCTTATAGGCCTTGATCTTCTCGTTCATGTTCTTGTCGGCGTAATCCACCTCGCAGCGAATGCCCATGTCCTCGAGCATGTCGACGACTTCCTTCGCGTAGTCGTTGTGCTCGGTGCGGATGGGCACCACGCCCACCTGGCAGGGCGAGAGCCAGAACGGGAACGCGCCCTTGAAATGCTCGATGATGATGCCGATGAAGCGCTCGAGCGAGCCGTAGATGGCGCGGTGAATGACCACGGGCATCTCCGTGCCGCCTTCCCTGGTCTGGTATGTGAGGCCGAAGTTGTGGGGCAGCTGGAAGTCCAGCTGGATGGTGCCGCACTGCCACTCGCGGCCCAGCGCGTCCTTGATCTGCAGGTCGATCTTCGGGCCGTAGAAGGCACCGTCGCCCTCGTTGATCTCGTAGCCGCCCTCGCCGTACTTGTCGTCCAGGATCTTCTTCAGCGCGGCTTCGGCGCGGTTCCAGACCTCGATGTCGCCCATGAAGTCCTCGGGACGGGTGGACAGCTCCGCGCGGTAGGTGACCCCGAAGGTTCCGTAGATCTCGTCGGCGATGGAGATGATGTCGGCGATTTCTGACTCGATCTGGCTTTCCATCACGAAGGTATGGTCGTCGTCCTGGCGGAATTCCTGAACGCGGAACAGGCCGTTCATCTGGCCGGACTTTTCCTTGCGGTGCAGCACGTCGTACTCGCTGTAGCGGATGGGCAGCTCCTTATAGGAATGCACCGTGCGCTTATAGGTCATCATGGCGTTGGGGCAGTTCATGGGTTTCGCGCCCATGGTGTCGTCGAGCTCGCGGTTGAACACCGCGCTGCCCTTGGGCAGCTTCACGACGGCCGTCTCCGCGACGCCCTCCTGCAGGTTGTCCAAAACGCCGGGGATCTCGGCGTCGGCGGAGAGCCAGCCGGAGATGCCGGGCACCATGAACATGTTGTTCACATAGTGAGCCCAGTGGCCGCTGATGAGCCACAGCTTCTTCTTGTTGACGAGCGGCGCGGAGATTTCCGTGTAGCCGTGCTTATCCTGGATGCCGCGGGAATACGCCAGCAGCGTCTGATACAGCTTCCAGCCGCGGGGCAGCCAGTAGGGCATGCCGGGCGCCGTGTCGTCGAACATGAACAGATCGAGCTGCGCGCCCAGCTTCTTGTGGTCGCGCTCCATGGCTTCCTTGATCAGCGCCAGATGCTCCTTGAGCGCCTTCTGATCCATGAACGCGTATACATAAACGCGCTGCAGCTGCTCGCGGTGCTCGTCGCCGCGCCAGTACGAGCCGGACACGGCGCGGATCTGGAAGGCGGTGTTCATGAGCTCCTGGGAGTTGCCGATGTGCGGGCCGCGGCACAGGTCGACGAAATCGTCGCCGGTGCGGTAGATGGTGATCTTTTCGCCTTCGGGCAGGTCGTCGATCAGCTCCAGCTTGAACTTCTGGCCGGCGAACAGCGCCTTCGCGTCCTCGCGGGAGAGCTCCTCGCACACCCAGTTCTCGCGGCGCTTGATGATCTCGCGCATTTTCTCCTCGATGGCCTTGAAATCCTCGGTGGAGATGCCCACGGGCAGCAGGAAATCGTAGTAGAAGCCGTCGGCGATCTGCGGGCCGATGGCGTACTGCACGTTGTCCTTTCCGTAGATCTCGATCACGGCCTTGGCCAGGATGTGGGCCAGCGAATGGCGGTACACGCTTTCGAAAAACGCCTTGTATTCTTCCTTGTCCATGCAAAAACCATCCTTTCTGTGATTGTTTCGCGCAGGCATGAAAAATCCCCTGCGCAGATCGTTGCGCAGGGGACGCTGTAAAGCGCGGTTCCACCCCGATTGCCGCCCACGGGGAACGGCCACTCGTTTGAGACGGATAACGGCGTCGGCCGGGCCTGTTCGCAGGCCTCTCGGAGGCGGTCTTCATCCGCTTCGCGGCAGGGCGCTCGCAGCGAACGCGCCCCTCTCTGAGCCGGTCTGGGGGATTACTCTTCCTCGTCGTCGATTTATACGATATTGTATAACGGCGCGGGCAAAAAGTAAAGTTAAAAATGCGGGAAAAAGACTTTGTTAAAACCCCGCGCGCCCATTGACAAGCGGGCGCTCGTCGGGTATAATAGCGCAAGTAAAGCAGAAGTCACCGCTTCTCACCCGGCGGCCCAGGCCAGCCGTGGTTGCCCATATGAACAGCCCGCAGGGGTTTTGTTTGTCTGCAGCGTGAGAGAGGGTGATCTGCCCGCTCTCATTTTTCATTCGGACGCATTCGGGGAGGGATTGAAGATTAACACCAACGATCTTATGATTAATGAAGAGATTCGCGACCGCGAAGTGCGCGTGATCGGTCAGGACGGCGAGCAGATGGGCATCATGGCCACCTCAGCCGCGCTGGCGCTGGCGGAGGAGAAGCAGCTCGATCTGGTGAAGATCGCGCCGCAGGCCAAGCCGCCCGTGTGCAAGATCATGGACTACGGCAAATACCGCTTCGAGCAGTCCAAGCGCGAGCGCGAGATGCGCAAGAATCAGAAGGTCATTGTCGTCAAGGAGGTTCAGCTGTCGGCCACCATCGAAGAACACGACATCGACGTGAAATTCCGGGCCGCGCAGAAGTTCCTCAAGGAGGGCAACAAGGTCAAGGTGTCGATTCGTTTCCGCGGCCGCCAGATCGCTCATTCTGAGATCGGTCTGGATGTGATGAAAGACTTCGCAGAGCGATGCAAGGACTGTGCCGTCGTGGAGCGCAAGCCCATTATGGAAGGCCGCAACATGACGATGGTCCTTGCCCCGAAGGAATAATACGCTCATTACGAGAGGAGGATGTTTTCCATGCCCAAGCAGAAGACGCATCGCGGCGCCGCAAAGCGCCTGTCGATTACCAAGAGCGGCAAGGTCAAGCGCGCTCAGGCTTACAAGAACCATATCCTGACCAAGAAGCCGACCAAGCGCACCCGCAACCTGCGCAAGGCCGCCTACGTGTTCAAGACCGAAGCCAAGACCATGAAGAAACTCATTCCGTATAAGTAAGGAGGCGAAACCACCATGGCAAGAGTGAAGAGGGCTGTCAACGCGCTGAAGAAGCGTCGCAAGATTTTCAAGCAGGCTAAGGGCTATTTCGGAGCGAAGAGCAAGCAGTATCGCGCCGCCAGCGAGCAGGTTCGCCGCTCCCTGCGCTACGCGTATATCGGCCGCAAGCTGAAGAAGAGGGATTTCCGCCGTCTGTGGATCGCGCGCATCAACGCCGCCGCCCGCATCAACGGCATCAGCTATTCCAGGCTGATCAACGGTCTGAAGGTGGCCGGCGTGGTCATCGACCGCAAGATGCTGTCCGACATCGCCATCAACGACGCCGCCGCGTTCGCCAAGCTGTGCGAGACCGCGAAGGCCGCGAAATAATACGATGAATTGAAAAAGGAGCGCTTCCCGGACGGGGAGGCGTTCCTTTTCTTTGCGGCGGGCGCGTCAGCCGTTCTCCAGCCGCCGCATCTGCGCCTTCTTTTCGATTTCCCGGATGAGGGCGTCCGGGTCGACGCCGTTCTCGATGGCGTCGAAGGCGATGCTCGTGAGGCCGATGTCCTCCAGCTCGCCGCCGGTTTCCAGCATGACATCGCCGTCGTGCGCGCGATACCACTCGAGCGTGTCCGGCGAGATGATCCAGTAGTAGCTGTCCATCTCCCGCTGGAACGCGACGGAGCTCGCCAAGCGCTCTTCGGCGGACGCGTCGCCCGCGTTCACGCGCTCCTGGAACCGCCTGATCTGATCCTCGATGTCCGCCTGCGCGCGCCGGTAGGCCGCCTCGTCGCGCTCCGGCTCGCCGAACGCCGGGCTCAGCGTGGCGCGCGCGGCGTGGGACACATAGTCCACGGCCTCCTCCAGCAGCGCCGTGGCCTCGGCGGGGTGGCGGCTGGCCGGGTTCACGAACGCCACCGCGCACATCACCGGCATTACCACGGGGCTGTCCGCGCTGATGGACAGCCGCAGGGGATAGTACTCGTAGCGCCTTGAAAACACCCTCTCGCCCACGGCCACGTCGTCGTAGTTATTCAGCAGCGGGTTGCTCTCCCAGCCCGATTCGAGCGCCTGCGCCTCCTCGGCGAGGCCCTCGAAATCGACAATCGCCAGAGCCTCCAGCGCGGCGCGCAGCTCGGGCGTGTCCCAGGAGGTCTGGCGGCCCGCCTGAATTTCCAGCTGATAGTCGCTCAGCAGCCGTTTCAGCAGGGGATAGCAGGCGTTCAGCGCGTTCGTCCAGCTCGATACCACCGGTACTTTTCCGTTGCCCTTCAGCGACGCGATGAAGTTCAGGAAATCCGGCCAGTTTGTCGGCACGTCATCCACGGTCAGCCCCAGCGCCTCCAGCGCGGCCAGGTTGACGGAAATCCCCATGGCCTGCGCCTCCAGCGGCACGGCGGTCACATGGCCGTTCCGGATAAAGGCGTCCCGCAGAGCGGGATACATGCTTTCCACGTACTCCGAGAGGACGCTGCTGTCCAGCTCCAGCGCGTAGCCGCGCTCGAGGATGTCCATGACAGACGCTTCGCTGCCCCACACAGTGTGCATCACGAAGATGTCGATATCCTCCATGCGGGTGAGGAGCCGCTCGATGATCTGGCTGGCCTGAACGGTCGCCACGGTCACATTCGGATGGCTGCGGTCAAAGGCGAGTATGGCGTTGTCCATCGGCTCGGCCCAGTAATCATCCCGGCCCACCACCAGCTCGACGGCGTCGCCGGCCGCCCGTCCCGTCACCTGCCGGACGGCGACGCCGTTATAGCCGCCCGCCGCGTAAGCGCCGCAGGGCAGAACCACCGCGCACGCACCGCAATACTGCTGCGTGTCGATGGGCACGGAGGCGACGCGCTCCGTTTCGCCCGTGGCGGGATCCAGCGCCGTGAGGTAGCCGTTGCAGACGAACAGGATGCGGTTCGTGCCCGGCTCCTGCGCGGGTGAGGCGACATACCCGTCTTCCGGCGAGAAGCGCGCGATCTCCGTGACGCGGCCGGAGGGCACGTCCACCCGGTTGAAGATGTATTCCGTGCCGTCGTTCCACGCCTCGTCGACCGCTATCACGCCGCCGTCGCAGGGAAACACCATGCCCTCCCAGCAGCGGGCGTCCGTGACCGTGGCGCGGCTGCCGTCCAGCGGGATGAAGCAGAGCCGCATGTCGCCCATATACACCTCCGCGCACAACACGTCGCCTACAACGCAGCAGCCGTCGATCTGCAGCCGGCCGTCGCTCTCCAGCGCCTGCCAGTCGACGGGGCCGGCCGGGGCGAAGTCCGCCTCGCCCTGCTCGTTGATGGTCAGATGGCAGAGCCCGCAGTCCGTCATGCCGCGGCCGTCCGAGGTGTTCACCAGCGCGCACACCCCGCCGTCCCAGCTGAACCACGCGATTAC
>JAFZRB010000244.1 GCA_017620115.1 Clostridia bacterium
GATCCGCCTCGTCGAACGTCTCGATAAAGCCGTTGAACAGCGTCTTCGTGCGGGAGTAGGTATGCGGCTGCCATACAGCCCACAGCGTGTTATGAGGCTGCATGGCGGCGATGTGGATGGCGGTCTGCATTTCGGCGGGGTTGTGTGCGTAGTCGGTATACAGCCGCACGCCGTCGGTTACGCCGGTCAGCTCGAAGCGCCGGTGCGCGCCCGTGAAGCGCGCGAGCGTCTGCGCCACGGACGACATGCTCAGCTGGCAGATATCGGCCACGGCGACGCACGCCAGCGCGTCCAGCAGGTTTTTTTCGCCCGCCACGGCCAGCTCGATTTCGGCCAGCGGATGGCCGAACAGCGTGGCGGTGAAGTGGGCGCGGCCCTGTTCGTCGTAGGAAATCTGCTCCGCGCGTATCTCGTTGTGGGGTTCGAGACCGTAGGTGCGCGTGTGGCAGCGCAGCCCCGACAGCACGTTCCTCACGCGCTGGTCGTCGCCCCAGCCCACGACCCATCCGTTTTCGGGCACCAGGCCGGCGAAGCGGCGGAAGGAGGCCTCGATGTCGTCCAGATCCTTATAGAAATCGAGGTGATCCGCGTCGATGTTGAGAATGACGGCGATGGTGGGGAAGAAGTGCCAGAAGCTGCCGTTGTATTCGCAGGCCTCGGCGATGAAGGTGGATCCGCCGCCCACGCGCGTGCCGCCGCCGATGGCGTCCAGCTCGCCGCCGATGTGCACGCCCGGATCCTCGCCGGCCTCCACGAATACCTGCGCGATCATGGAGGTGGTGGTGGTCTTGCCGTGGGTGCCGCTCACGCACACCGCGTTTTCAAACGAGCCCATGAGCCGCCCCAGCAGCACCGCGCGCTCGATCTGGGGGATGCCGAGCCGCGCGGCCTCGGCGCGCTCGGGGTTCGTTTCCGGGATGGCTGCCGAATAGATGACCAGGTCGGCCCCATGCACGTTTTCCGCCGCGTGGCCGATGAAGACCCGGATGCCCAGCTTTTCCAGCGCCTCGGTCTTATGCGATTTGACGCTGTCGGAGCCGGTGACGGCGCAGCCCTTCTGAAGCATGAAACGCGCCAGCCCGCTCATGGAGCTGCCGCCGATGCCGATGAAATGCAGACGTTTTCCGCCCGCGCTGTAATTTGTTTCGCTCATTGCCAACATCCTTTCAGGCAAACTGAAATATCTGTCTTCCAATTTCCATTTATCATTATACGCCTTTCCGGGGCGTTGGAGCAACCGGGAAAAGGGCTCCTGGGAACGCGCGAATGCTAATGATTGGTTAAATTCATATAAAAAGATTCCTGGAGACTGGAAAGATGAAGGAGGTTGTTCTATAATTATCTTTGTATAGCGCCGAACAGGCGTAAGACGGCTCAGACGGGCCCATATTATAGAAAGGAATGATCCGCAGCATGGATCGCATCAAGCGCAACGAACGACTGGCGGCTATGTCGCGCATCCTGACGGCGTCGCCGAACAGGATCTATACGCTGTCGCACTTCACAGAGCTGTTTGGCGCGGCCAAGTCCACCATCAGCGAGGATTTGAGCATACTTGCGGACGCCTTCTCGCAGTTTGACCTGGGGCGGCTGACCACGGTGGCCGGCGCGGCGGGCGGCGTGATGTATCGCGCCATCCCCTCGAAGGAGAAAGTGGTTTCCACGCTGGAGGAACTGTCGAAGCGCCTCTCCCAGCCGGGGCGGCTGCTGCCGGGCAACTTCCTCTATACCACCGACATCACTTGCGATTCCGACCTTTCCGAGCTGATGGGCGAGATCCTGGCCTGCCGCTATTACGACAAGGCCCCGGATTTCGTGCTCACCATGGAGACGAAGGGCATTCCCGTGGCCATGATGACGGCGCGCATGCTGGGCGTGCCGCTGGTGATCGCCCGCCGCGATTCCAAAGCCTACGAGGGCAGCGCCGTGAAGATCAACTACATCTCCGGCGACACGGGCGACCGCATCGAGACCATGGCGCTGGCGCGGCGCGCGGTGACGCCCGGCCAGAAGGCGCTCATCATCGACGATTTCATGAAGGGAGGCGGCACCCTGCGCGGCATGCACGACCTGATGAAGGAATTCGACGTGGAGGTTGTGGGCACGGGCGTGGTGATCGCCACCGCAGAGCCCCGCAAAAAGCGCGTCGACGGCGTCACGGCGCTGATGGTGCTGGAGGCGGTCGATCGCGAACAGGGCAGCGCGGTCGTGAAGCCGTCGGAATGGGTGTATAAACTGAATTAGAAATTAGCAATTGGGGGGACGCGAAAGCGGAACCTTTATTGCAAAAGAAACGAAACGGTTTTACAGCATAATAATTTCTAATTGATAATTACTAATTGCTAATTGACAAGGAATCGGGCTTCCCGATTCCTTTTATGATAAGGGGTATGAAAAATGTTTGTCATCGTTGGCCTGGGCAATCCGGGCGACAAGTACGCTCATACGCATCATAACGCGGGGTTCGACGTGGTGACGCTGCTGGCGCATCGGCTGGGGCTGAGCTTCAATAAACTCAAATGCAAGGCGCGCATTGCGGAGGGACGCATTGGCGATGAGCGCGTGGCGCTGGCGCAGCCGCAGACGTTCATGAATCTCTCCGGCGAGAGCGTGGTGGAGCTGGCGAACTGGTATAAAGTCGACATGGAACACCTCGTCGTGGTCTATGACGACATCGACTTAGACCCCGGCCGCGTGCGCTTCCGCGCCAAAGGCAGCGCCGGCACGCACAACGGCATGCGCTCCATCATCTACCTGCTGGGGCGCGACGACTTCCCGCGCGTGCGGGTGGGCGTGGGGCGCGCGCCGCAGGGCTGGGATCTGGTGGACTGGGTGCTGACGGGTTACCGCACGCCCGGGGAGCGGCAAATCGCCTACGACAGTTTTCTGGACGCCTGCGACGTGGTGTGCGAATACGTCGAAAAGGGCGCGGAGGCGGCCAACCGGCTGGCGAACGAAAAGTGCAAAAAGTTCGACCCGCCGGAGAAGGCCGCCAGGGAGAATAAGGGCGGCAAACGCGCGAAATACGATTTCTCCGGCGCGGCGAAGGCCATCGCCGCCCGCGTCGAATCGAAATACGTCTCCGGCGCGGCGCTGGCCGTGGCGGTGGACGGCCGCATGGTTTACCAGAGCGTGCAGGGACTGGCCGACGTCGAATCGGGCCGGAAAATGACCCGCGACACCACTTTCCGGCTGGCCTCCATGACCAAGCCCATAACCGGCGTGGCGACGATGATCCTGAAGGAGCGCGGCCTCATCGGACTGGACGATCCGGTGGACAGATACCTGCCCGAACTGGGACAGTGGCGCGCGGCCGGGGGCGAACCTCTCGCCCGGCCCGTGACCATTCGCGACTGCCTCACGCACACCAGCGGCCTGGGGCAGGAGACGCCGCTGTGCGACGAAGCCGCGGACCGGCTCCCGGAGGACATGTACAACCTCGAAAACATCGTGCGCATGTACGCCTCCGTGCCGCTGGATTTCCAGCCGGGCGCGAAGACGGGCTACAGCGCCATCGCCGCCATGAACGTGCTGGCGCGCATCTGCGAGACGGTGACGGGCATGCGCTACGCTTCCTTCATCAGCACGGAGATCTTCAACCCGCTGGGCATGGGCGACACCACCTATGAGCCAAACGCGCATCAGTGGAACCGCATCGCGGAGGTGTACGAGCCGTATACGCTGGAAAAGCGCCCCATCGGCCGTATGGGCTTCGAGGGCTTCAAGCGCCCCTATGACTGCGGCTCCGCGGGGCTGGTGGGCACGCTCACCGACTACCTGCGTTTCGCGCTGATGCTCTCGGGTGGCGGCGCGCTGAACGGCGCGCGCATCCTCTCGGAGGAATCGGTGAAGGAGATGACCGCGCCGCAGCTTAAGCAAGACCTGCCCGGCCTGGGCGAGGCGGAGAACTGGGGCCTTTCCATGCGCGTTACGGTGAAGCAGACTGACGCCCAGCCCCTGCCCGCCGGCTGCTTCGGCTGGAGCGGGGCCTACGGCACGCATTTCTGGATCGACCCCGGCCACAACGCCGCGGTGGTGCTGATGGCCGCGGGCAACGTGGGCGGTAGCGCCAGCCCGCTGTCCCGCGAGGTGGAAAAGGCCGTGACGGAGGCGCTGGAGAAGGGGAAGGAAGAGCCGTGACGCAGTGCGCAGATCTGAATGTGGAGGCGTGAGTATGGACAGGGTGAGCGCGGTGGAGGCGTTCGCGTTCGGGCGCTTCAACGAAATAGAGGACGCGAAATGGCGAACGCGGGCGATTTATCATTCCCACGCGGTGTCGCTTCTGTGCGTGCTGCTGGCGCGAAAGCGCGGCCTGGACGCGGAGACCGCCGCCATCGCGGGGCTGCTGCACGACTTTTACGCCTATGAGCGGCGGGATTACGCGGATCACGCGCATCGGGGCGCGGCGCGGGCGAAGGAGATCCTCGAAACGCTGGGCCTGACCACGCCGCGGGAAAATGAAACGATCTGCTCCGCCATATACCATCACGACGACCTGACTGTTACCGACGGGCCGATGGACGAGCTCCTCAAGGACGCCGACCTCGTCGACAACGCCCTGAGCCATCCGGCGCGGGCGGCGAAGGAGAATGAGGCGGCGCGGCTCGAAAAGCTCCGCGAAGAGCTGGGGCTGCGCGCAGAACGATCATAAAAAACGACCGCCGGAGGCCGATCATGCGCCTCCGGCGGTTTCATGCTGTTGAGGAGGACGGCGCGTTATTCGCGCCGGCACAGCTCGCAGAACACATCGATCTTCGCGTCGTTCTCGGCGGAGGGCTTATCCTTCGGGTCGATCAGGATGAGCTGCGCGGAGAGCGCGCCGCCCAGGCAGTCCTCCAGCTTTTTGAACGCCGTTTCCGCGCCAGAACCGCTCTGGCAGGCGAAGGCGCACACGCGCCTGCCGCGCAGCGCCTCCCGGTTGTCGCGCACAAAGGTGCGTATGGGCGGCGCCATATTGCCCGCCCATACGGGAAAGCCCAGCACGACCAGATCGTAGAGGCTCGCGCTGAACGCATACGGCTTCAGCGCGGGCGCCTCAGCCATCAGGGCGCTCTTGCCGCCCCAGAAGAACTTCCGGAAACCTTTGTCCGGATACTTTTTTTCCGGCGCGATCTCGATCAGGTCGGCTTCAAGCGCCTGCGCGGCCCTGCGCGCCGCGAACGCCGTGTTCCCGTTCAAGGAATAAAAGACGACAGCCGCTTTCATGATGCAAACTCCCTTCGCTTTGCCGCGGTCACTGCCGGCCGGCGATCTCCTTCACCAGCTGGTAGAAGCGCCGGCCCTCGGTGCTGCCGAACACGGAACGCAGCCTGTTGTAGGCGGCGCGCTGATTGTCGCTCTGGGTGAAGATGGAAACGATCTGCGAGGCCACGTTCTCCGCGAGCCCGGCTTCCATCAGCAGCGCGAGGGGATCGGGCTGGGGCGCTTCTTCCTCATACGCGGGGAGCTCTCCGGTCGGCTCTTCGGCGGGAGCGGACGCCTCGTCCTCTTCGGCCGGGACGTCGGGCAGCTCGTCCTCCATGACCTCGACGGCGGCGGGTTCCTCGTCCGCGATCGGCCCGGCGGCGGGCAGACTCACCCAGCTGTTCCCGTCCGCGCTTTCCTCAAAGACAAACGCGTCGCCGAAGGTGCTGGTGAGGTAATTCAGGGGCTTCTTGCCGGATCCTTTCTTGTCCGCCTGGTATTCCGGCAGCCGGTTCAGCAGGGGGAATAGCATGCCGGTCTGGATGCGGCCGCCGCGCGATTCGAGCTGGCGCGTGATAAAGGCCTTCACGGCCTCGGCGCGCTCCGCGTGGGTGCGGCCGGGGGCGTGGGCCGCGCGGCTGGGCTGTTTCGGCGCGGGCTGCGCCGCTTCGGCCTTCGCGGGTGCGGGCTGCGCCTTCTGAGGCTGCAGCACGACGAAGCTCGAACAGGCGGTGCGCCAAAGCTCGTTCGCCTTGTCGGTGCCCATGCCGATGACCTCGATGCCCGCGTTGCGCAGTCGGATGGAGAGCGCGGAAAAATCGCTGTCGCTGGAGGCGATGATCACGCCGTCGACGTCGCCGGCCAAAAGGAGATCCATCGCGCCGATGACCAGCGCGATATCGGAGGAGTTTTTGCCCTTCGCGGCCTTGATGGTGAGATTCGGGTGAATGGCGTATTTCAGAACCGGCGCCACCCATGCGGTGAGGGCCGTGGCCGCGCCGTAGATCTCCCTGTGGAGCACGGCGCCGAGGGAGGCGGCATGACTGAAGATGATGTCTGCCGAGGCGGGAAGCACGTTTTCGGCATCGATAAGGATCGCGAGATTCATTGGTAAAACAGTCCTTTCCTGCGTTTTCCCGGCGCGCGCTTTATGAATCGTCCTGTTCCGGCCGGGGATTGTTTGTTATAATAAACAGTGCGTTTTTATTCTAGCACAGAACGGCTGGAAAGTCCATATTGGGAAGGCTATGTTTTTCGTCGGTTTTACACGGGCGCGCCTGTCTGCGAAATGACGCTCATTGACAAATGAAACGGGGAACGGTATACTTATACTGATTTCCATTGCGAAAGGATGGCCGGGAACATGAAAAAGCGGCTGCTTCCCCTGATTATCGCAGCACTACTGCTGTGCCTCCTGCCCGTCGCGGCGCGGGCCGAACAAACCAACACGCTGACCCTCAGCCAGACGGAGGCGCTCGTGTACGCGCCTCATTCCCTGGCGCTTCGCGCCACGCAGGCGAAGGGTTTCCGGGAAGCGGTCGAATGGACCAGCTCCGATCCGCAGGTCGCCACGGTCAGCCGCAGCGGCTCGGTGAGAGGCGTCTCTGAGGGCTCCGCCGTGATCACGGCCGTCACTCCCTCCGGCGCGAGCGCTTCGTGCAGCGTCACTGTGGAGGTGGCCGCGCGTTCGGTGCGCGTCGCCGCCGGGGAAACGACGCTGTTCGCTGGGCTGACGGGCACGCAGCTCACAGCTTCGGTATCGCCCGCGGATACCACGAACAAGACCATCGTCTGGACGAGCTCCGATCCGGCTGTGGCCGCGGTCGACGAAAACGGCTATGTCACTCCGCTCAGTCCGGGCAGCGTGCGCATAACGGCCATGACCGCCAGCGGCGCGCATGAGCGCGTCAAGCTCCATGTGCGCGTCCCAACCAGCGGCATCTCGCTGAATCTGACTGAGACGATCGTTTTCGCCGGCAGGAACGAGCGGCTGAACGCCAGGATAGAGCCTTCAAACGCCTTTGACCGCCATGTGACGTGGACATCGTCGGATCCGGCTGTCGCCGAAGTGAGCAGAAGCGGCAGCGTCAGGGGCATGAGCGAAGGCACGGCGGTCATCACCGCGACGGCGGCCCAGGGCCAGACGGCGCAATGCGTCGTTCACGTGCAGGTGGGCGCGCGCTCCCTCGATTTGAAAGCCGACACGAATACCATCTTCCTCGGAATGGACGGCGTTCAGATGACCGCCGCTGTAGGCCCCGCCAACACCACCGACAAGACCATAGCGTGGAGCTCATCCAATCCGGGCGTGGCCGCTGTCGACGAAAACGGCTATGTGACGCCCGTGTCGGCCGGCAGCGTCCGCATTACCGCCGCCACGGTCAACGACATTCGCCGCAGCATGACGGTTTACGTGCGCGTGCCGGCGGCCAGCGTCACGCTGGATCAGAGCGAGCTGACCGTGTACGCCGGCAAAACGGAGCGCATCAGGGCTGCCGTAGCCCCTTCAAACACCTACGACAAGCGCCTCAGGTGGACCTCCTCGGATCCGGAGGTGGCCGTGGTGAACGGCGAAGGCAAGGTCACCGGCCGCAGCGAGGGCAGCGCCGTGATTACGGCGACGGCTTCATCGGGCGTCAGCGCGTCGTGCGCGGTGCGGGTGGAGGTAGGCGTCCGTTCCGTGTCGCTGACCGCGCCGGACAAGGCGGTGTATCTGGGCGAAGGCGGCCTGCAGCTGAGCGCCGCGGTATCGCCCGCCAACGCCACGAATAAGACGATCACCTGGACATCCTCCAAACCCGAGGTGGCCGTGGTGGATAAAAACGGCTTTGTGCAGGCGGTTTCTTCCGGCAGGACGGTCATCACGGCCACCGCGGCCAACGGCGTGAAGAGAACGATGGAAATCCGTTCGTATGTGCCGCCCGCCTCCGTGACGTTCGACCGCGCTGAGTTGACCGTGGCGATCAAACGCGACGCGCGGCTGGTCGCGGATGTGCAGCCCGCTTCGGCGTTCAGCCGCAAGGTGACATGGTTTACCAGCGACGCGAGCATAGCGACGGTCAGCTCTTCGGGCAAGGTTACCGGTAAGAAGGCGGGTTCCTGCCTCATCATCGCGCGCGACGAACGCGGCCATGAAGCCTCGTGCACGGTTCACGTGGAGGTGCCGGTGGCGTCCATCGCGCTGGGCGTGAAATCGGTGACGCTGGTTCGCGGCGCTTCGATGGCGCCCCAGTTCAGCGTTCTGCCCGCCGACGCGACCAACACGCACCTGACGATGACCTCCGCGGATTCCTCCGTCGCCGCGGTGAACCCGGACGGCACGATCTCCGGCGTGCGCGCCGGCACGACCACGGTAACCCTGTCTTCCGTGAACGGCAGGACCGCGGCCCTGAGCGTGAAGGTGGTCGATCCCGCCGAGTCGATTTCCGTCGATCAGGCGGCGGTCACGCTGTCGAGCGGCCAGTCGCTGCAGCTGAACGCGACCGTACTGCCGCTCTCCGCGGGCGACCGCTCTGTTTCCTGGTCGGCCAGCGATCCCACCGTGGCGGTGGTGACGCCCGACGGCCGCGTGATCGGCCATAAAGAGGGCGTGTGCGTCGTCACCGCGCGGGCCAACGGCGGCCTCAATCTGACCGCCTCGTGCGCCGTCACCGTGACCGGACAGCCCACGAAGATTGTCGCGTTGACGTTTGACGGCGTGATGAGCGAGAACTCCGCGCGCATGCTGAACATTCTCAACCGCTACGGCGTCAGGGCCACGTTCTTCGTCGTGGGCGACGACGCGACGTATACCTACCGCAGCGTGCTCCTGCAGATGGTCGCCTCCGGCATGGAGATCGGCAACCACACGCACACGCATCCGCACCTTGACCGCGTAAGCCTGAGCTTCGCCCTGGAGGATATCCGAATCTGCGACGACATCATAGAGGAAATCACGGGCAAGCGGCCCGCCATCGTGCGCGCGCCCTTCGGCCGGACCACCTCCGCTGTCGCCGCCGCGGACAAACGCCCCTCGTTCATCTGGAACGTGGATTCGCTGGACTGGAAATACCAGAGCGTCAGGTCCATCTACAACCGCGTGGTTGGCGGCGTAAAGAACATGGACGTGGTGCTGATGCATCAGACGGAGAGCGTCACCGCGGAAGCGCTGGAGCGCATACTGCCCAAGCTGATCGAAGAGGGCTACGATTTCGTGACGTGCTCCGAGCTCTACAGCATGGTCGGCGGCGTGTCGGCCTATCCGAGCTCGTATTTCTTCCTTGCGGTTCGCTGAGCGAAGCTCACAGACGCATAAAACCCCGGCTCGCTTCGGACGATTCTTCCGAAGCGAGCCGGGGTATTATACTGAATTCAGTATTATGCGCCTGATGCGAACGCGGCGTTTGGGCGGCGAAGCCGGGGATTACAGCCTGTTCCGGCGCGCCTCGGGATCCGTGCCGCCGCCGAGGCAGTCGAAGCTCCGATTGATCCGCGCGGAAACATCGGCGAAGGCTTCCGAGGTGCGGACGACCCGGTTCGACAGCATGGCTACGTCGTCGCTCAGCTCCTGCGTCGCCGTACACAGCGCCGTTACGGCTTCGGCCACGGTCGAGGCGCTGCAGATCCGGCCCCCGATGCGCGCGTTAAGATGCACGCGCGCGCCGCCGCCCGCGTTTTCGCCCGTTTCGACGCGATACAGGAGACCGGCCGCGCCGTCGAGCGCCGCCTGGATCGCGCTGAGCTTCTGCGCGCACTGATCCAGCCATTCGGTATCCACATACAGCTTGTCAGCCATGGAGCGCTCAGTCCCTTCTCACGCGCTTTCACGCCGGCGCATATGTGCCGCGCCGGCGGATGAGAGCGCTTTCGCAGATTCGATTATTCCCCGTCCGGCGTCCACTCCTCGCGGAGCTTGGCCATCAGCTCGTCGGCGCGTTCCTTGAAGGCCAGCGCCTCGTCGTCCTGATAGCCCAGGAAATACAGGCGGTCGATCTGATCCGTGTTGAACAGGAAGTTCTGATCCGCGCTCAGGAACCCTTCGGGGAACACGCAGCCTACGTAATCATACAGCTTTTTGCCTGCCTCGGTGACGCCTTCCTGGGCCACGCCCATGATCATCACGCGCTTGGTGCTGTCCTTCAAAAGAACCACAGAACCGATCGGAAGAAGTCCGTCAATTTTCATCCGTATTGCCTCCTCAACATATGACTTATCGACGCAGCAGCGCGATCGCCACAATTATTATAACAGCTCCGATGCCAGAAAACAACCACCCGATCACCATTGCCAGGTTTTTTTGCCCGTCGAGGACCCGGTCGACGTCGCCCGTATCGACGACGATATCCCAGAAATTCACGCCGCCCACGCTCGTCTTGCGGTAGGCGATGCCGATCTCGTCTCCGGGCTGGGCCGTGAAAAGATTCGCCTTGATTTCCTGCGCGCTCTGGCGGATGTCGTTGCCTCCGTCCTGGAACACCACGATGGGTTTCACGGTGCCGGCAGACTCGCCCAGCATTACCGTGTCGACAACGGCGCGCGCGCGGGTATAACGGTCTGCGCCGCCCCGCCGCGCGACGATGATGCCGATGCCTGTGCCTATAAAGACGATACCGGCCAATAACAGAACGCCGATCACTTGCGACATGGTTTTCGTCCTCATACTACCAGAGTTTGAGCTTGCTGATGCTCTTGCCGATGGACGCGCCGACCTTCTTGAGACCGGACACGGCGTTGTCGATGGCGCCGCCCACGTTCAGCTCGAAGTTCACATCGAGACCCAGACCCAGGCTCGCGCCGACATCGACCTTGACGACGCCGTTGTAATAGCCCACGTCCGCGTGCGCGCCGACGCCCACCTTGACGTTCGCGCCTACGTTGCCCTCGATACCGACGACGTTGACGCCCACCTTGCCGCCCACGGACACCGCGTTGAACTCCGCGCTGGCCTTGGCGCGCGCCGCCAGCTTGCCGTCGACCATGCCGAGCTGGCCTTCGGCTTTGGCTTCGCCGGACAACACGCTGCCCTCGACTTCGCCGTGGACATCGAAGTAATCGTTGCCCAGTTTGCCCTTCGCGGAACCTTTGGCGAGGCCGAAGGATACGCCCACATCGGCGCTGACGCCGGGCTCGAACACGCGCCTCGACGTGCCGTCGGCCTTGATTTCCGTGCGGTACAGGCCGCCATGGACGCCCCAATGCGCTTCGCCGTAGCCGACGTCGCCGGAAACCTCGGTTTCGCCGTATTTGTATTGCTTCTTCTGTTCGCCATGGATCAGAGATTTGCTGGCGGAGCCTTCCGCGCCGAATTCGACAATGGTCCGCTTGCGGGAGGTTTCC
>JAFZRB010000245.1 GCA_017620115.1 Clostridia bacterium
GGCATCCAGTGCGGCATCGGCCTGAACATGGGCATGACCATCGGCTGCATTTCCGGCCTGCTCGGCATCGTGCTGGCGCTGCAGTTCAACATGGTGGGCTTCCCCGCCCTCCTCTTCGCCTGCCTGAGCGGCGCGCTGGTTTCTGTGCCGCTGGGCTGGGCATATTCCAAGCTGCTCAACCGCATGAAGGGCAGTGAGATGACCATTTCCACCTACGTGGGCTTCTCCTTCGTATCCCTCATGTGCATCGGCTGGATGATGCTGCCCTTCAACAATCCCAAGATCGTCTGGCTGCTGAGCGGCAAGGGCCTGCGCGTGACGCACAGCCTGCTGGGCAGCTTCGCCCATCTGCTTGACAACTTCCTGGCCTTCAAGGTATTCGGCATTAAGGTGCCCACCGGCGGCATGCTCTTCCTGGCGCTGTGCTGCCTGGCGGTGTGGCTGTTCTCCCGTTCCCGCCTGGGTATTGCCATGACAGCGGCGGGCTCCAACCCCCGCTTTGCGGAAGCCAGCGGCATCAACGTGAACCGTATGCGCACGGTCGGCACAGTGCTCTCCACCGTAATCGCCGCCATCGGTATCGTAATCTACTCGCAGGCCTTCGGCTACGCGCAGCTGTATACCGCGCCGAGGCAATTGGGCTTCATCGCCTCCAGCGCCATCCTGATCGGCGGCGCGACGGTGAGCAAGGCCAAGGTGAGCCACGTACTGATCGGCGTCTTCCTCTTCGAGGGCGTGCTGGTGTTCGGCCAGCAGATCGCCAATTCCGTAGTGGCCGGCGGCGGCCTGAGCGAGGTCATGCGCATCATGATATCCAACGGGATTATCCTGTATGCTTTGACGCAGAGTGGAGGTGGACGCCGTGCGTGATCAGAATCAAATCAAGGCCCATCTGGAAAAATACGTCGTTACGTACCTGTTCATTGCACTTAGTGTACTGTTCATCGTCGTATCAGGTCTGGATATCAACTACGTGGCCAGCCAGCTGCTCCTGCGCCTGAACCGCAACGCCTTTATCGTACTGGCGCTGATCATCCCGATCATCGCCGGCATGGGCATCAATTTCGCCATCACCATCGGCGCCATGGCTGCGCAGATCGGCCTGCTGCTGACGATCAACTGGGGTGTGACCGGCATCGGGGGCATCCTGCTGGCGGCCGCCATCACCCTGCCCCTCGGCGCGTTCTTCGGCTTCCTGATCGGCAAGCTGCTGAACAAGATGAAGGGTCAGGAAACCATCGGTTCCCTCATCCTGGGCTACTTCGCCAACGGCGCGTACCAGCTGCTGTTCCTGTTCATCTTCGGTTCCATCATCCCGCTGAACAGCAACGTGACCATCGTTGGCGCGAGCGGCGTGCAGAACACGCTGAACCTGACCGGATCCGTAGGCCTGTATACCGCCATCGACGGCATCGCGCACATCCCCTTCCTGCTCGCGCTGTATGTCTTCTGCGGCGTGCTCGTGCTGGGCGGCGTCATCCAGTACCTGCGCAAAAAGATCACGCTCAAGCGTATGATCGTCAGCATCGCGATCGGCGCGGTGATCGCGGGCGTATTCAGCATTCCCACCATCGCAGCCATCGTCAACGGCAGTCACGGGCGCGAGCTGAAGCTGCCCCTGATCACCTGGCTGCTGATCCTGGGCCTGTGCACGTTCAATTCCACGATCATGCGCACGCGGCTGGGCCAGAAGTTCCGCGCGGTCGGCCAGAGCCAGACCGTAGCCAACGCTTCCGGCATCAATGTCGACCGGACCCGCGTGATCGCCATCATGATTTCCACCGTACTCGCGGGCTGGGGCCAGATCGTGTTCATGCAGAGCGAGGGCATCGGCACCTTCCAGACCTACGCGGCGCATGAACAGGTCGGCCTGTACGCCGGCGCGGCCATCCTGGTGGGCGGCGCGTCCATCGACCGGGCGACCAACCTGCAGGCGCTGGTCGGCACCTTCCTGTTCCACTCCCTGTTCATTACGGCCCAGAGCGCCGCTTCCGCCATGTTCGGCAACTCCGCTGTCGGCGAATACTTCCGCGCCTTCCTCTCCTACGGCGTCATCGCGGTCGCGCTGATCATGTACGCGTGGCGCAGCGCCAAGCAGAAGAAAGCCGGACAGATGAATCTGGCGGAACAGAAGCTCAAATCGTAATACTGCAATGACAAAGCTATGGCAATGCTTTGACGCACTGCCATAGTTTTTTAAATTGCGAAAGCAAAAAGACAGAAGTAATGATGGCGAACAGGAAAAGCACATTCTCCCGCCTTGACGATACTGAAAAAAGTGGTATAATGCGCATGAAAGACGAAGACCGGGAGCAAGTAGGCGGATTCGCGCATTTTAGAGACCTGCCGGACGGTGCAAGGCAGGATGGGTGAGCCGGCCGAATACAGCCCGCGAGTCGCGCACCGAAGGGATTATCCTGCGTAGGCTGCGCCGGGTGCGCCCGTCAGAGCGCGCAGGGGGGTCATCCCCTGGTGAGCGGCCGCCCGGCGGTGTCCGGCGGCAATAGAGGTGGTACCGCGGTATTATTATCGTCCTCTACATGTAAATGCGGAGGGCGGTTTTGTTTTCCCCTCCGACGACAAAAGGAGGCACATGCTTATGCCAATCACTGAGATCCTGCGCCGCAATGCCGAACTGTACGGGCAGGAGACCGCGCTGGTCGAAATCAACCCCAAATTTGAGCCGGAAAGCCGCATCACCTGGCGGGAATACTCGCTGATGCAGCCGGAACCCGGCCAGCCTTTCCGCCGGGAAATGACCTGGAAGGACTTTGACCTGAAAGCAAACCGGTTTGCCAACCTGCTGCTGACCCGCGGCTGCCACAAGGGCGACAAGGTAGCTATCCTGATGATGAACTCGCTGGAATGGCTGCCTGTATACTTCGGCATCCTGCGCGCAGGCGCGGTCGCCGTTCCGCTCAACTACCGTTACACCGCGGAGGAGATCCGCTACTGCCTCGAAAAGGCGGACTGCTCCATGCTGGCCTTCGGGCCGGAATTCATCGGCCGTATGGAGGAGATCTGCGACCGCATCCCGCGGGTGCGCCACCTCTTCTATGTCGGCGAGGACTGCCCGACCTTCGCGGACAGCTACAATGAAATGATCGGCTTCTGCTCGTCCGAGAACCCGAACATCCCGCTGACGGACGACGATTTCGGCGCGATCTACTATTCCTCCGGCACGACCGGTTTCCCCAAGGCCATCCTGCACCGGCACCGCTCGCTCATGCACGCGGCGACCGTCGAGCAGAAGCACCACAGCCAGACCCACGACGACGTTTTCCTCTGCATCCCGCCGCTCTACCACACCGGCGCGAAAATGCACTGGTTCGGCAGCTTCCTGGTGGGCGGCAAGGCCGTGCTGCTTAAGGGCACGCGCCCGGAATGGGTGCTGAAGGCCGTCAGCGACGAGCACTGCACCATCGTGTGGCTGCTCGTGCCGTGGGCGCAGGACATCCTGGACGCCATCGACCGCGGGGACGTGAAACTGAGCGACTATCAGCTCGACCAGTGGCGGCTCATGCACATCGGCGCGCAGCCGGTACCGCCTTCCCTGATCAAGCGCTGGCTCGGCGTGTTCCCGCATCACCAGTATGA
>JAFZRB010000246.1 GCA_017620115.1 Clostridia bacterium
CTTCCCGCTGGATTCGGCAAAAGAGCAGGCGGACGTGGCGCGCGCGTATTACGCCGCCGCCGGCGCGCCGGAGAAGTTCGAGCACGTCGTCGGCCCGGAGGGGCACCGCTTCTACGCCGCGCTGGGCTGGCCCGTGTTCGATAAGCTCACCGGCTGGAAGGAGGCGTAAGCCATGCGCGTGGTTTTATGCGGCGATTTCGTGCCCACGGCGGTCACCGCGCCGACCTTCGAATCGGGCGACGCCGCGGCGCTGCTGGGCGATACCCTTCCAGTCATCCAAGCCGCGGATTTCGCCATCGCCAATCTCGAGTGCGCGCTGACGGAGCGCGATACGCCCATCCGCAAGTGCGGCCCGAATATGAAGGGTAAGCCGGAATACGCGCGCGTGATCGCGGAGGCCGGCTTCACGCATCTGGGGCTTTCCAACAACCACGTTTGGGATTTCGGCATTCAGGCCATGCGCGACACCGTGGCCGCCGTCGAAGCGGCTGGCATGACGCCCTTCGGCTTCGGCGAGAACGACCAGGATTCGCGCAGGCCGCTGCTCATCGAGCGGGATGGAAAACGTCTGGCCGTGCTGGCTGTGTGCGAGCACGAATACAGCTACGCCCTGCCCGACCAGTTCGGCGCGAATCCCTTCGATCCCTTCGACACCATGGAGGACATCGCCCTCGCAAAGCAGGCGGCGAACTGGGTGGTCGTGATGTATCACGGCGGCAAGGAGCAATGCGAGTATCCCTCTCCGCGGCTGAGGAAAGCGTGCCATGCCATGGCGCGCGCCGGGGCCGACCTGATCCTCTGCCAGCACAGCCACTGCATCGGCTGCCATGAGAGCTATCGCGGCGCGCAGATCGTGTACGGACAGGGCAACTTCAACTTCGTGGAGCACCTGGATCATCCGCACTGGCGCAGCGGTCTGATGCTGGACGTGACCTTCGACGGCGACGTGAACGTGACGTATTTGCCCGTGGTCGCGGGCGAGCGGGGCGTGACGCTGGCCGACGGCGGCGAAAAGGCGCAGATCCTCGCAGGTTTTGAGGAGAGAAGCGCGCGCCTGCTGGACGACGGGGCCTGGATGGCCGCGTGGGAGGCGTTCTGCCGCTCGATGCCGTATTACGTCAACGCGGTGAAAAACGCCTATATCGACGTGCCGGAGGGCGAAGTGTGCCGGCAGGTCTTCCCGCACTACCTGGACTGCGAGGCGCATCTGGACGTGTGGAAGACCATCTACAAAACGTGGCACGGGGATAAAACAGACGAGCAGAAATAAATGGGGCCCGCGCCGAAACGCACAGCCCCACGCCAAAATGCCGCCGGCATGATACGCTGAGCCCGCCTGGCCTTCATTTTGAGACCGGACAGGCTCAGCGCCTGTCTAGCGAACCACCCGCTTTGCCGGCAGGTTCGCCGTCACCACCCCGCAGAGCGCGCCAAAGGCCAGGCCCATGACCATCTCCATGGCCAGCATCTTCGGCGTGATCATCGCCACGCCCGTCAGCGCCACGAGGCCGTAGCCCAGCGCGATGTAGATAAGCCCTACGCAACCGCCCAGCGGCAGCCCGCGCCGCCCGCCCGGCTTCACGGCAAACAGCGCGCCCGCCGCAATCGAGACGATCTTCAGCGCCTGATTGAGCGCGATGAGCGCGCTGTCGCTCAGGCCGGCCCACACCACCAGCGCGGCCAGCGCCAGCATACCGGCAAGCGTCAGCCCCACCGCGACGCCCAGGCCGCGCAGCGCCGACAGCGCGGCTTCTCCTCTCGCATTGCCCGCCATATTCATCACTCCTTTTGTGCTCATGATATGCGGTTTGATGCGCAGAAATGTTGTTTTGGAACGGATTTTTGCATATTTAGCAACAATTTTATTGTATTCGCCGTCTTAATCGTGTATGATAATAGCGTAGCTGAAAGCAACCAGCTCCGTATCAACGAAAAAGAGGAGGATTTCCATGAAAAACCACATGAACCGCGCGCTCGCGCTCCTGGTCGCTCTGCTGGTGCTCTGCGCGCCCGTCGGCGCGATGGCTGAAGAGCTGAACGCCACCCTGGCGCTGAGCAACTTCGCCCTGATCGTCGGCGAGGATATCAACGTAAACCTCGATGTCACCGCCCAGCTCGACCTGACCGCCGATATGGAAAACGGTTCCATTGCCGGCACGCTGACCGCTCTCGCGGCGAAGGATAAGGCCCTGAAAGCCGGCTTCAACTTCGACCTCGCGACCATGAACCTGACCGCCGGCCTGGAAGGCATGACCGACGGCGTGCTCGTTCCCATGACTGACATGATCACCCAGCTGCAGGAGCAGATGAACGGCATGTTCTCCGAGGAGGACATGGCGAAGGTCATGAACCTCATCAACGCCTACATGAACCTCACGACCGTGGCCTCCGAGAAGGGCGAAGCCCTTGCCGCCGCGCTTCAGGATACCGTCGCCGCCATCGCGGCCAAGGCCCTCACCGACGTGGGCGACACCACCATCACCATCGAGGATGTCGAGCTGGCCGCCCATCAGTATGACGTCCTGCTCACCGCCAAGGATTTCGCCGATGTGGGCGCCGTCGCCGCCCATGCCTTCATGGATGATCCCGAGCTGGCTGCCGCGCTGCAGGCCTATGTCGACGCCATCGTCGACCTGAGCGGCGAGGAAAGCATCGATCTGAGCGCCATGGACATCGACGCCCTCATGGCGCAGCTGGCCGAGCTCGACATGAACGTCGCCGCCAGCCTGTATCTCATCGACGACGCGAACCTCGTACTCGACATAACCGTGAACGTCGCCGAGAACGGCGAGGCCGTCAGCATCCCGATGGAGTTCATCGTGCTGACCGACGAGGAATCCACCTACGTCAGCTACACCATCGACGCCAGCATGGAAGACGGCGAGACCGCCATCATCACCATCGAGGCCGACATCCCCACGGGCGAAACGCCGAAGTTCTCCTTCATCGTCAGCGCTACGCAGGGTGACGACTCCATGGGCCAGGATATCACGATCTCCCTCGAGGGCGACTTCTCCGAAGGCGCGAACGTGACCTTCTACGGACAGGTCGAGTCCTCCTACACCTATGGCGAGAACACCTACACCTCCCTGCAGGCCTTCGGCCTGAACTACGTCGGCACCATGAGCTACGATGAGACCGGCATTTCCTGCCCCGGCAAGCTGACGCTTTACGTCAACAGCGACGGCCAGGAGATCACCTTCGGCGCCGACACGCTGGTTCGCCTGAACGCCGCCAGCACCGTCGATTTTGAGATGCCCCACAACCTCATCGACATCACGAAGGCCGACGAGGACACCATGAACGCCCTCGCCGAGGAAGCCATGACCGTACTCCAGCAGGGCGTGATGGTCCTGATGGGCGCGCCCGGCATGGAGAACCTGCTGCCGCTGATCCAGGGCTGATTCGCATCCCGCTGATTTTCCCCGGCGCTTCGCCTTCGCGGCGAAGCGCCTTTTCTATTGCAAACGAGGGGCCGGAACAGCGAACGCAGCGTTTTCGCCATTGCCTGGCTCTTGCTGCGTTCGTCGTTCCGGCCCCTCGGTCGGCTTCGTCGACAGTCTTTCAGATGATTGCTGTTATTTCAGAACGACTTCGGCCTCCAGCGGCGAAGCGCCCATCAGCTCGACGCTGCGCGCGTCCGGCTGACTGAAGCCGGCGAACACGCGGAAGCGGCTGCCGCCCGACACGCGCTCGCCCGCCTCGTTCACCACGGTGAAGGCGGTCTTGTCATAGGAAACGGAAACGGTCTTCGCCTCGCCGGGCTTCAGCGCCACGCGCTTAAAGCCCGCCAGCGCGGGATGCGGCGCGGCGTCGGCCGAATCGAGCGCCTTCACATACACCTCGACGACGGCTTCGGCGTCCATATGCCCGGCGTTCTTCACCGTAATGATCGCCTTTTCGCCGTCGGCCTTCAGATCGCTCGCCTCGAACGGCACGTAGCTCAGGCCGTAGCCGAACGGATAGAGCGGACGGCCCCCGAAGTAGCGGTAGGTGCGGTTTTTCATGCTGTAGTCGGTGAAGTCGGGCAGGTCGTCCACGCTCTCATAGAAGGTCACGGGCAGCTTTCCGGAGGGGCTCACGCGGCCGAACAGGATCTCGGCCAGCGCCGTGCCGCCCGCCTGGCCGGGATACCAGGCGATCAGCTGAGCGTCGCCCTGGAGCGCGTTCACCGACGAACCCACGGCGACGACCGTCACCAGCGGCCTGCCGGTCTTCGCGAGCGCCTCGAGCAGCGCGCGCTGGCTCTCGGGCAGCAGCAGATCCTTTTTGTCGCCGCTGGCGGAGTAGTTGCTCACGTCGCCCTCTTCGCCTTCCAGCGTCTCGTCCAGGCCCACGACGGCGATCACGGCGTCCGCGGCCTCCGCGCAGATCACGGCTTCGCTCAGGCGGTCGTTGGGCGCGAGCGCGCAGCCCTCCAGCTTATCACCCACCAGCGGGCTGCCCTGGCTGTACAGAACGCGGATGCCCCGCGCCTCGCAGTAGCGGCGGATGCCTTCGAGGAACGTCACATAGCGCGAGGACGTGCCGTGATAGTTGCCGATCAGCGCGCGCACGGAATCGGCGTTCGGGCCGACCACCGCCAGCGTGCGGATCTTCTTCTCATCCAGCGGCAGAACGCCGTTGTTTTTCACCAGCGCCATGCTCTTCTCGGCGGCCTTCAGCGCCAGCGCGTCGTTCTCGTCAGTATCGCAGGCGGTGTAGGGAATGGCGTCGTACTCGCAATCGTCCGCGAACAGGCCCAGCAGGTAGCGCGTGGTGAACAGGCGCACCGCCGCCTCGGTGATCTGCGCCTCGGTCACGAGCCCTTCCTGCAGCGCGGCGAGCACATGCAGATAGGTGTTGCCGCAGTTCAGGTCGCAGCCCGCCTTCATCGCCATGGCGGCGGACTCGGGCGCGGTGGCCGTCACATGGTGAAATTTATGGAAATCGCTGATGGCCCAGCAATCGCTGACCACATGGCCCTCGAAACCCCACTTGCCTCGCAGCGTGTCGACCAGCAGCGCCTGCGAGCCGCACGCGGGCTCGCCGTTCACGCGGTTGTAAGCGCCCATCACGGCCTCCACTCCGCCGTCCTTCACGGCCGCCTCGAACGCGGGCAGATAGGTCTCGGCCATATCCTTCTTCGTGGGCCGCGCGTCGAACTCATGCCGGATGCTCTCCGGGCCGGAGTGCACGGCGAAGTGCTTGGCGCAGGCGGCGGCACGCATATATTTCCCATCGCCCTGCAGGCCCTTGATGAATCTCACGCCCAGGCGCGCGGTGAGCACCGGATCCTCGCCGTAGGTCTCGTGGCCGCGCCCCCAGCGCGGATCGCGGAAGATATTGATATTCGGGCTCCAGAAGGTCAGGCCCTTGTAGATATCGCGGTCGCCGTGTGCGGACTGCGCGTTGTACTTGGCGCGCGCCTCCGTGGAGATGCATTCGGCAACCTGCTGATGGAAGTCTTCGTCGAATATGGCCGCCAAGCCGATGGCCTGCGGAAACACGGTGGCCGTGCCCGCGCGCGCCACGCCGTGCAGCGCCTCGTTCCACCAGTTATAAGCCGGCACGTTCAGCCGGGGAATGGCAGGCGCGTCATATTTGAGCTGCGAAGCCCGCTCTTCAATCGTCATCTGACCGACGAGCCGCTCAGCCAACCTTCTTGCCTCTTTGCGATCCATGAGAAGCCTCCTTCTGTTTCACCAGAAATGGGAAACCGCTTTGCCAATTATGATCCACGCCGGACGGACATGCCGCCGTAATGTAACTATAACATAATCGCCGAGGATGGCGCAATCTTTATTCTTGCCACCATCTTCTCATTCATTGCGAAAACAGCGCGATCCGGCCCGGCTCCCGCCTTGACAGACGGGGAACGTTATCATACAATAGAAGCGTCGATTCAATTTCTCTTCCGATCATGCGCGATCCGCAGAACAACCGACCGCAAGGAGGCTGACTCAACATGAACACAACCTATTACATCGGCGTCGATCTGGGCACGTCGGCCGTCAAGCTGCTGCTGGTGGACGGCCAGGGGGCCATTCTGAACTCCGTTACCCGCGAATACCCCCTCATCTTCCCCCAGCCCGGCTGGAGCGAGCAGGATCCCGCCGAATGGTGGCGCGCCAGCACCGAGGGCATCCGGGCGCTGCTGTCTGGCTTCGACGCCTCGAAGGTCGCCGGCATCGGCTGCGGCGGCCAGATGCACGGCCTGGTGGCGCTGGACGCGGCGGACAACATCATCCGCCCGGCCATCCTCTGGAACGACGGCCGCACCGGCGAGGAAGTCGACTACCTCAACAACGTAATCGGCAAGGAAAAGCTGTCCTCGCTCACGGCGAACATCGCCTTCGCGGGCTTCACCGCGCCCAAGCTGCTCTGGATGAAGAAAAACGAGCCCGAGCTGTTCGGTCGCATCGCGAAGATCATGCTGCCCAAGGACTATGTGAACTACCGGCTGACCGGCGTTCACGCCTGCGATTATTCCGACGCCTCCGGCATCCTGCTGCTGGATGTGAAGAACAGGCGCTGGTCGCGGGAAATGCTGGATATCTGCTCCGTTCGCGAGGAGCAGCTGCCCCGGCTGTTCGAGAGCTACGACGTCATCGGCGAGGTCCTGCCGGACGTGGCCGCGCAGCTGGGCCTGCCGGCGCACGTGAAGGTCATCGCCGGCGCGGGCGACAACGCAGCAGCCGCTGTAGGCACCGGCACCGTGACCGACGGCGCGTGCAACATCTCGCTGGGCACCTCCGGCACCATCTTCATCGCCTCCGACCGTTTCGGCGTCGACCCGCACAACGCGCTGCACGCCTTCGCGCACGCCAGCGGCGGCTGGCATCTGATGGGCGTGGTCCTCTCGGCGGCCAGCTGCAACAAGTGGTTCTGCGACGAGATCCTGCGCACGAAGGAATACGCCGCCGAGCAGCAGCCCATAACCGACGAAAAACTGGGCCGCAACAGCGTGTTCTTCCTGCCCTACCTGATGGGCGAGCGCAGCCCCATCAACGACATCGACGCCCGCGGCACCTTCATCGGACTGTCGATGGACACCAGCCGCGCGGACATGGTTCAGGCGGTGCTGGAGGGCGTGGCCTTCGCCATCCGCGACAGCTTCGAGGTGGCCAAAGCGCTGGGCATCAACATCAAAGCCAGCAAGCTGTGCGGCGGCGGCGGCAAGTCGCCCCTGTGGCGCAAAATCATGGCGAACGTGCTGGGCATCCGCATCGAGGTTCCCTCGGCGGAGGAAGGCCCGGGCTACGGCGGCGCGATGCTGGCCATGGTGGGCTGCGGCGCGTACGCCAGCGTTCAGGACTGCGCCGCGGCGCTGGTCTCCACGGCCTCCGTTGTGGAGCCCGATCCCGAAATCACGGTGCGCTATGAGGCGCAGTACCGCAAGTTCAGCAAGATCTACCCCGCGCTCAAGGCCGTGTTCCCGCAGATTCGCTGAGGCGTGAAGGAGTGGTTCGCGTGGCGTTTTTCAAAAAGGTGCCCGCCGTTTCCTACGACCCGGCCACGCAGGAGCCCGCCGTTCGCCGGAGCATCTGCACGGGCGAGATGACCGTGGGCTTCATCGACAGGCGCACGGGCCAGTTTCACGACCTGCGCCGCGTCGACGGGCCAAAAGAGCTGGAAGAATTCCGCAAAAGCGTCGGCGGCGCGGAAATCAAAACGATCTACTGAAATGCCAAATATCCGTGGGAATACGCAAAAGCCCCTTCGCCGCGAGAAAAACGGCGAAGGGGCTTCGTATCTGCCCGGAAATCAGAACTCGGCGCTGCCCGTGGTGCGCGGGAAGGGCAGCACGTCGCGGATGTTCGACACGCCGGTGAGGTACATCACCATGCGCTCGAAGCCCATGCCGAAGCCGGCGTGCTTCACGGAGCCGTACTTGCGCAGGTCGAGGTACCACCAGTAGTCCTTCGGGTTCATGCCCAGCTCGGCGATGCGCGCGTCGAGCACGTCCAGCCGCTCCTCGCGCTGGCTGCCGCCGCACAGCTCGCCCACGCCGGGCACCAGCAGGTCGGCCGCGGCCACGGTCTTGCCGTCGTCGTTGGCGCGCATGTAGAACGCCTTGATCTCCTTGGGATAGTCTGTCACGAACACCGGCCGGCCGAATACGCGCTCGGTGAGGTAGCGCTCGTGCTCGGTCTGCAGGTCGCAGCCCCAGTAGGGCTTGTACTCGAACTCGTGGCCGCTCTCCTCGAGCAGCTTCACGGCCTCGGTGTAGCTCACGCGGCCGAACTCGGCATCGCGCACGGCGGTCAGGCGCTCGATGAGCCCCTTCTCGACGAAGCTGTCCAGGAAGGCCATCTCCTCCGGCGCTTCGGTGAGCGCGGCGTCGATGATGTATTTAATCATGTCCTCCTGGAGCTCCATATCCTCCTTCAGCGTAGCGAAGGCGATCTCCGGCTCGATCATCCAGAACTCCGCGGCATGGCGCTGGGTGTTGCTGCGCTCGGCGCGGAAGGTAGGCCCGAAGGTGTACACCCTGCC
>JAFZRB010000247.1 GCA_017620115.1 Clostridia bacterium
CTTCCCGCTGGATTCGGCAAAAGAGCAGGCGGACGTGGCGCGCGCGTATTACGCCGCCGCCGGCGCGCCGGAGAAGTTCGAGCACGTCGTCGGCCCGGAGGGGCACCGCTTCTACGCCGCGCTGGGCTGGCCCGTGTTCGACAGGCTCACCGGCTGGAAGGAATAAGCTTTATCATCAAACGCTGCGAAGCGAACGGAGGCGGTACCGTGGCAAGGACAGATTCCGATATGACGCAGGGGAGCATCTGGCGGCATCTGTTGCAATTCTCCATTCCGATGGCGATCGGCCTCCTGTTCCAGCAGCTGTACAACACGGTGGATACCGTGGTCGTTGGGCAGTTCGTGGGCCAGCAGGCCCAGGCGGCGGTGGGCTCCACGGGGCCTGTCATCAACACGGTCGTGGGCTTCTGCGCGGGACTCGCCACCGGCGCGTCGGTGGTCATCTCCCAGCGCTATGGCGCGCACGACCAGGCCGGCCTCGGCAAAGCGGTTCACACCACCATTACGGTCACCTTCCTGCTGAGCCTCGTCGCCACGCTGATCGGCCAGGTCATCATCGACCCCATGCTGCGCTTCATGAAGACGCCGGACGACGTCTTCGCCGAATCCCATTGCTATCTCTCGATCTACTTTTCCGGCATTTCCGGCATCCTGTTCTACAACATCGGCAGCGGCATCCTGCGGGCGGTGGGCGATTCGCGCCGGCCGCTCGTCTTCCTCGTCATCTCCGCCCTGCTCAACACGGCGCTGGATCTCATGTTCGTGCTGCTGCTGGGCATGGGCGTGGACGGCGTGGCCTACGCCACCATCCTCTCCCAGATCGTTTCGGCCCTGCTGATCCTCCTCATGCTCACGCGGGAAAAGGGCGGCTACGGCATCCGCTGGCGGCAGCTCTGCATCGACAGGCAATCCCTTTCCAGCATCCTGAGGATCGGCCTGCCCAGCAGCATCCAGTCCGCCATCACGTCCTTCTCAAACGTGTTCGTTCAATCCTACATCAACGCCTTCGGCTCCGCCTGCATGGCGGGATACGGCATCTACAACAAGGTGGACGCCTTCGCCCTCATCCCCGTTCAGACGATCAGCATGTCCTCCACCACCTTTGTCGGCCAGAACTGGGGCGCGAAACAGCCCGGCCGCGCCCGAAAGGGCGTGCGCACCGCCACCGTCATGAGCCTGGCCGCCACGATGACGCTGGGCTTCCTGGTATTCGCGCTGGCGCGGCCGCTCCTGGGTTTCTTCTCGCCGGAGGAAGAAGTCGTGGCCTACGGAGAACGCTTCATCCGCATCGTGACGCCTTTTTACGTCACCATCTGCTTTAACCAGATTTATGCCGGCGCGCTGCGCGGCGTGGGAGACGCCACCATGCCCACGGTCATCATGCTGGCCTCCTTCGTGGTGTTCCGCCAGATCTATCTGGCGGTCACCAAGGCCCTGGGCGCAGGGTTTGTGGCCGTGGCGCTGGCCTACCCCATGGGCTGGATCATGTGCTCCACCCTGCTGCTGATCCGCTATTCCGGGAGCGTGCTGGCAAAAAGCGCGGCGGCTTCGGCCTGACAGGCTCTTCTTCCACGCCATCCGTTCAAAATGGAGGTTAAACCCGTATGACGACACGCTGCGGCATCGACCGAATCGACGAATTCTCCCATGCGCTTTCGGGCAAACGGCTGGGGCTGGTGACCGGCGGCTCCGGCGTTGGGCGGGACTTCCGCGCCAGCATCGAGATCCTGAAGGAGCGGTATGACCTCACCGCGCTGCTGGCCCCGGAACACGGTATACGCGGCGAACAGCAGGGCGGCGTGGAGATCAAAGGCTACACGGACGCCCATTCCGGCCTGCCGGTATACAGCCTCTTCGCGGACGCCATCGATACCACCGTCTCCTCGCCCGCGTCGCGGCTTTACATGCCGCCGAAGGAGGCGCTGGATCGGGTGGACGCCATCGTGATGGACATTCAGGACGTGGGCTGCCGGTACTATACCTACCCGTCCACCCTGTTCTATGTCATGAAAGCCTGCGCCGCGGCCGGCAAGGAGTGCATCGTGCTGGATCGGCCGAACCCCATCGGCGGAGCCGTGGAGGGCAACACCCACCGCGAGGAGAACCTCTCCTTCATCGGCCTCACAAGGGTGCCGATCCGCCACGGCATGACCCTGGGCGAGCTGGGCCGCTTCTATCAGGGCGCGTATGGCCTGGACTGCCAGCTCACCGTGATCCCCGTGGACGGCTGGAACCGGAGCATGTTCTTCGATGAAACCGGCCTGCCCAGGATATGCCCCAGCCCCAACCTGCCCAACCTGGACGCCATGACCCTCTATTGCGGCACCTGCATGCTGGCGGGCGCCAACGTTTCCGACGCCCGCGGCACGACCCGGCCCTTCGAGATGATCGGCGCGCCCTACATCGAGCCCTTTGTCCTCAAGGAGGCGCTGGACGCCCTACGCTTGCCGGGGCTGGCCTTCTCAGCCGCCTGGTTTATCCCCAGCTTCTTCAAATACGCGGGGCAGGTGTGCGCCGGCGTGCAGATCCACGTGCTCGACAAACGGGCCGTGCGGCCCGTGGCGCTGGGCGTATACCTCATCGACGCCATCCGCCGGCTCTGGCCCGGGGATTTCGCCTTCAAAGAGCCGCAGCCGGGCGGACGCTATCACATCGACATGGAAAGCGGCACGGACGAGGTGCGCCTGGGGCGGAAATCCCCGGAGGATATCCTCGCCGGCTGGGAGAGGGAAGCCGAAGCCTTCCTGCCCATCCGGGAGCGGTACGGCCTGTACGAATAAAGGACGAACGCCGGCAGCGAAAAAGCGTTCCCTCCATGCGCCAGAAAACAAAAAAACAAGGGCTTTCACGTTTCTCCGCCGGTTCATCCGGCAGGGATGTGAAAGCCCTCGGTTCGCTAATACTGAATGACATCTGGCATCGTTGACCGAAGCGACGCTAAGCCAGGGCGGAAAAGACGCCCGCAGGTGTGTATGGTTCAGACGGAATTCAGTATTATTTATGAATCCAGCCTGCCGCGCCCCGCAGGCTGACGAGGTACCAATCGCCTTCTTCCTTCAGGATGGGAAGACGGGTGGCTTTGTCAAGCAGAGCGACCTTAAACGCGGCGGTATCATTCCAGGCGTATACCGGCGTTTTCTTTTCGGTCACATACCAGGCCGGGTTGATGACGATGTAGTCTAAGCTGATCCAGCCGCAGGGCGAGTCTTCGGAATCACCGAGCGTGCAATATACGAATCCGTTTTCCTCCTTCGCTCCTGTCGGCAGATCCGCGCCGACCACGATAGGCGTATCTCCATAATCCAGGGTTTGCAGCGCTTTGGAAGAAGAGCTCGGCTTCTCCCGCAATGTGAGTTTTTCACACAGCACCACGGCCGGATAACCGATTTGCTGCCCCGGGCCATAGGGCGGTATTATTTCCGCGCGTACAATCCCGGCGCTTCCAAGCGCAAAAACCAGCACAAACACGACCGCCAGCAAAACACTCTTTTTCATATCCATTTCTCCTTTGTTTTTTGATGCGACGGTTAGACGATGAACCCGGCGGTTTTGTTCCCCGAAGCGCGCTCGATGGCCTGGCGGGTATACAGGCTGTCCAGCGCCGGCTGATCCTCGTTTTTGGGGAACATGCCGACCACGACCGCGTCCGTATCCTTGATGTTTTCAAACGCCTCGTCAAACGCCCGCCGAACCTGCTCCTGAGACGAGCACCGCCTCGTTGCGCCGAGGATCTTGAAGGCGAGGCAGGGCTTGCGCACCTTGCGGATCATCTCATACATGACCGGGATATCCTCTTCCTCGAACCTTTCCCCGGTGTTGGCCTTTCCGGTAATGGAGCTGCTGACGCGGTCGCCGCCCAGGCTCAGATTGTAGACGCACGACATATAGAAGTCCGCGCCCCAGTCGTGTTCCTCGGCGTATTCCATAACCTCGGGCATATGCGTGCCGAGCCCCGCCGGAACGCCCTTGTCTTTGATGACGGCGATGCGCCTTTTCAGCTCGTCATACTGCTTTTCCTTGAACAGACGGTCCGTCACGCTGCCATGATGGTAGATGGCGCAGGGCTTATACTGCATGACCTGATTGATGTGTCCCTGGTAATTCGCAAACTCGCTCCCCGTCATGCAGATCCAATGGAGCCGGCCGCCATCCTGCCGGAATTCATGAACGATCCGCATGATGTGCATGTCGCCGCGCAGGAGCATGGCGTTGATGCCGTTTTCCTGGCAGCGGAACAGCGTGTCCTTGATTCTCTGCGTCGTGAAGTAATCGCGCATGCTCCAGTCGAGTTTTTCGTCGACATGGGAATTCCCGCTGAACGGATTACCGCCGACAATGAGCCTTGTGATGTCCGTTTCTCCGATCCGGATCGTGGGCAGCATATCTGATTCCTCCTGCTGTGATGTCGTAAAGGGATTCGCCAGCATTGATTCCGAATCAATTATAAGTCATTTATGGCGGTGAATCAACAGGAAAACCCCGATAAATCAGGGCCGTCTCATTTGATCCAGTAAATTGGAGTTTGGAGGGCTCAAAGGGGCTTCCCCTGGAGGGGAAGCTGTCGCCGCAGGCGACTGATGAGGTGTTATCGTCGCGACCAGCATCCTATTGCGATAGACAGCAAAGAGCCGGGCTAACACCTCATCCGC
>JAFZRB010000248.1 GCA_017620115.1 Clostridia bacterium
ATGCTGCTCTACGGCACGCAGTTCGAGGGCAATTCCATGCGCGGCCAGCTGGGCGTCGAGGTGGAGCCCTTTGAGATGCTGGAGATGGTTCAGAACATCGACCAGCTGGACGATAAAGATATCGAAAATCTGGTGGGCGAGATGGAGAAGGAATGGACCTATCAGCTGCCCTGCGACCGCGAAGTGCTGGTAAAAGGCGCGAAATACGCGCTGGCGCTGGCCAGGAAGATCCGCGAGCGCGGCTACGACGCCATCACCCTCATCGACGTGGACGGCATGAAGAAGCTGATGGGTTATCCGCCGGCCATCGTGTTCATGCTGCTGGAGAAGCTGTGCGGCGTCATGACCACGCCCGAAAACGACGTGATGGGCAATGTGACGCAGCTTATGCTCAGCTATCTGACCGGCCAGAACATCCACTACATGGAGTACTACGAGTTCTTCGAGGACAGCATGCTCATCGGCACGCCGGACTATGTGCCCGCGTCCGCCATCAAGGGCGACATCACCATGCTGCCCACCGCCTTCGGCCTGCTCAGCGCGTCGCTGCTCAACGTGAGCAAGGTGAAGGACGGCTATGTTACCTGCGCGCGGCTGTTCTATAAGAACGGGAAATACTATATGCACCTGTATACGGCGGAAGCGCGCCAGCCCATGGCGTGGCAGGAGTTCGGCTGGACCGACCCGATCCCGCAGCTGTGCAGCCTGCAGGTGTTCCCGGACAGCTGCACCGTTGAGGAATTCGCGCAGCATGTGAGCTGCCAGCATGTGCTTATCGCCTACGGCGATCACATGGATGAGATCGAGCAGCTGTGCGCCCTGCTGGGCGTCGAGGTGGTGAAATGAGCCGCTACCTGATGGGCGTCGACGCGGGCACCACCTCCTTCAAGGGAGCCATATTCGATGAAAACCGCGCCCTCGTCGCTTCGCACCAGCTCGATTATACGCTTTTGACCCCGGCGACCGACTGGGTGGAATACCCGGCGGAGGCGTACTGGGAACGGTTCAGCGAGGTCACGCGCGCGCTGCTGGAAAAGAGCGGCATCGCGGCGGAGGCCATCGAAGCGCTGGCCATCAGCAGCCAGGGCGAAACGCTCATCGCGCTGGACGAGGACAACCAGCCGCTGGGCAACGCCATCGTCTGGCTGGACAACCGCGCCATGAAGGAAGCGGACGACCTGAAGGCGGTATTCGGCTGCCGCGCTGTGTATGAAAACTCCGGCCAGGCGGACATGCTCGCCACCTGGCCGGCCGCGAAGATCCTCTGGCTGCGCCGCAACCGGCCCGAGCTGTTCGCAAAGGCGAAGAAATTCCTGCTGCTGGAGGACTGGCTGCTCTATCGCCTCACCGGGCGCTTTGCGGGAGAGCCCAACCTGTGGGCGTCCTCGGCCATGCTGAACATCCACACCGCCGCGTGGTGGGGTGAGATGCTCCGCGAGATCGGCGTGAGCGAGGCGCAGCTGCCCGAGATCCTGCCCTGCGGCGCGCCCGTGGGGCCCGTGCTGGCGGAGGCCGCCGCGCGGACGGGGCTGGCTCAGTCCACCGTGGTTGTCACCGGCGCGCTGGATCAGACCTGCAACACCATCGGCGCGGGCATCACGCTGCCCGGCTCGGTGTGCGAGACGACCGGCTCCTGCCTGGCGGTCAGCGCGACGCTGCCGGAGTTCGCGCCCTGGCGCGAGGACATGCCCATCACCTGCCAGAACAGCGCCGTGCCGGGCCGCTACACCGTGCTTTTGTGGTCGCAGTCGGCTGGGATGGTGTTCAAATGGTTCGCCAAAGGCTTCTATCCCGAGTTTGACGGCGATCTGGACGCCGCGTTCGCGCAGATGAACAAAGACGCCGCGTCCGTGCCCGCCGGATGCGAGGGGCTGATCATGCTGCCGCACCTGAACGGCGCCAGCAATCCCGAATTCGACCCGCGCGCGAAGGGCGTGTTCTGCGGCGCGACGCTGCAGCACGGCCGGGCGCACTTCACCCGCGCCATCATGGAGGCGGTCGCCTTCATGCTGCGGCGCAACACCGACCAGCTCGCCTCGCTGGGCGCGCGGTTCGACAGCCTGTACTGCATGGGCGGCGGTTCCCGCAGCCCGCTGTGGCTCTCCATCAAGGCCGCGGTGACCGGCTGCAGCATGGTTCCGCTCATGGCGCGGGAAAGCGGCTGCCTGGGCGCGGCGCTGCTGGCGGGCGTGGGCGTGGGCCGGTATCCCGACATCGACCGCGCGGCGCAGGGCCTCGCCCTCACCGGCGAAGCGCTCAGGCCCGACCCGTCGCTCAAGCCCTGCTACGACGAGGCGTTCAGGCGTTACATAGCGCTGTACGAGGCGCTCAAACCCTATTTCGCCCAAGGCTGACGTTTGGAAGTCCGTCCGCGTTTTCCGCGCGGGCGGGCTTTCGATTTTGGTGCTATTCCTCAAAAAAAGTAAATAATTGTGCGTGGGTGGAGTTGACAAGCGTTAAGTTGTCGTGTATAATGAGCGCATCACAACGTTAAGTGTTGTGCGACAATGAAAAGGAGGTTATCTCATGAAGAAGTTCCTGTCCCTGGCATTGGCGCTCATGCTGCTCCTGTCGGTTACGGCGACAGCCGCGGTCGAGATGAGCGAGCCCGGCGTGCTGCCCTTTGTGACAGAGCCCGTGCAGCTCACCATCGCGATTCAGAGCAGCGTGCATGTCCTCGACTATGATGACAACTACATGACCAAGATGTGCGAGGAAGATACCGGCCTCGATCTGGTTCTGAACCCGCTGCCCGCCACCGAGACGGCCACCGCTGTCGACCTGATGCTCGCTTCGGGCGACAAGCTGCCGGATGTCTTCCTGTATCCGTTCGGCTCCCGTACCGCCAGCTACGCGGCTGAAGGCTACTTCGTCTGCCTGGACGACTACTATGACAGAGAGAACCATGGCGCGAACGGCCTGGCCTACTGCTTCTGGAACGAAGCCACCCACATGCAGGAGTCTGACTACAACGAGTACTTCCAGATTGCCACCGAGGCCGACGGCCATATGTACGCCTTCGCGTTCTACA
>JAFZRB010000249.1 GCA_017620115.1 Clostridia bacterium
GCGCGGCCGACGCGCTGGCTGCCTCGAAGGAATGGCGCGCGCGGGAGCTGAAGCTGATCGCCCGCTCGGACGAGGCCTGGTATCCCTCAGAGGTGGAGGTCGGCGCGGTGAAGGCCATCGACCCGGCGCTGCGCGTGCGCGCGATCCCGGCCTATCTGTTCGACGGAAGCGATCCCGCGCCCTACGACGCGGCAAGCCGGCGCGATGTGATGTTCGTGGGCGGCTTCGCGCACGATCCCAACGTGGACGCCGCGCGCTGGCTGCATGACGAAATATGGCCTCTTGTGAAAGACCGGACGGGCGATATGCGCGTGTTCGTCATCGGTTCAAAGCCCCCGCAGGAGGTGCTCGACATGAACGAGGGCCGCTTTGTGGTGACCGGGCCGGTATCCGACGAAGAACTCGACCGCTATTACCACACCTGCCGCATGGCCGTGGTGCCGCTGCGCTATGGCGCGGGCATCAAGGGCAAGGTGGTGGAAGCCATGTACCACCGGCTGCCGGTGCTGACCACGACGACCGGCGCGGAGGGCATTCCCTGCGGCGCGGAGGCGCTGCCCACGGCGGACGACGCGGCGGGCTTTGCCGAGTCGCTCGCGCGGCTCTACGCGGACGAGGCGGCGCTGAACGCCATGTCCGCGCGTTATGAGCGATTCATTGAGGAGACTTATTCAGAAAAACGCGCCGCTGAAACGCTCAGCCCGGAATTCGACGGCTGGCGATGACCGGCGGCGCCGCGACACGGAAAACGGAGGATCCTGCCTGTGAGGCGTTTGTTGAGAAATCGGTATATACGGGCGGCGCTGATCGCGCTGCTGATCCTGGCGCTCACGCCCCTCGTCCGCGCGCGCGTGTTCGGCCTCGAGCCGAAGCTGCTGCCGATGCAGCGCTCCGCCGCGACGCAGGCGGACGCGCCCTAAAAAGACAGTTCCCCGCGCGAGCGGCACGATGATGCCGCCCGCGCGGGAAACCATATCGTCTTGACGCCGGGCAATTACTTGGCGAGCCACTTCAGCACGTTCTGAATCTGCTCGTCCCAGTATTTCCACTGATGGTCGCCCGCGGATTCGGTATACGTCAGCTTATAGCCCAGCTTCTGCAGATGATCGCGCATGGCGATGTTGGCCGGATACAGGCCGTCCTCCGTGCCGCACCACTGGAAGATTTCCGGCAGCGGCTTGCCGGACGCCTTCAGCTCCTCCGCCGCGGCGAACAGGTCGTTGAAGGAGCCCTTGATCTTGTCCACCGGGCCGAAGATCGTGTCCCAGTAGCTCAGGCGGAATTTGTTCAGCGGCTCGGCCAGCCCGGCCACGTCCAGCGCGCCGGAGAGCGTCGCCACGCGGGAGAACGTCTCGCTGGCTCTGAGGCCCAGCTTCAGCGCGCCGTAGCCGCCCATCGAAAGCCCCGCCGCCCAGGTGTGCTCGCGCTTGGGCGACATGTTCGGGAAGAAATCGCGGCAGACGGCCGGCAGCTCTTGGGAGATATACGTCCAGTAATTCATGCCCGTCGCCGTGTCGGTGTACCAGGCGCGATGCGTGCAGGGCATGACCACGGCGATGCCCATGTCGGCCGCGTAGCGCTCGATGGAGGTGCGACGCTGCCAGATGGTGTGGTCGTCGCTCAGGCCGTGTAGCAGATACAGCGTGGGATACTTGCCCCGGCGGGCTTTTCCCTCCATGCCGATCTGGCCGGTGGTGCGCTGGGGCAGGATCACGTCCATCTGGACGCACATGCCCAGAACGTTGGAGAAGAAATCGGTGTGAAGCAGAGCCATATTTGTGTTATCCTCCTCTGTGCGTTTTTGTGAAAGGAAATCGCCATGTCCATTCAGTCTGTCGTTCGCTGTGAATCCTACGACCAGTCCGTCATGAACGAAACCGTCGCGCGCCATTTCGAGGCGCTGAAGGTTGCAGAGCTGCTCTCCCCCGGCACGCGCGCGCTCATCAAACCCAACCTCATCGCCGCGCGAAAGCCCGAGTCGGCGGCCACGACGCACCCCGCGCTGATCCGCGCCGTGGCGCTGTGGCTGCGCGAACGGGGCGTCGAAAGCATCGCGCTGGCCGACAGCCCGGGCGGGCTGTACACGCCCTCCATCCTCGAGACGGTGTATGCCGCGTCGGGTATGAAGGCGCTCGGCGACGTCGTCGAGCTGAACCGCGATACGGGCTTCCAGACACGCGCCTGTCCACCGGACTTTGAGAACGCCTCGTTCAACCTCATCAACCCGGTGTGCCAGGCCGATCTCATCATCGACATCGCCAAGCTCAAGACTCATTCCATGACGCGGCTCTCGGCGGGCGTGAAAAACCTGTTCGGCTGCATCCCGGGCCTGCAGAAGCCCGAGCTGCACTACAAGCACCCCAACATCGCGGGTTTCTCGAACATGCTGATCGAGCTGGCGAAGCTGGTCGCCCCGCAGGTGACGCTGATCGACGCCGTCGACTGCATGGAGGGCGACGGCCCCACCGGCGGCACGGTGCGCCGCCTGGGCCTCACGCTGGCCTCGCGCGACGTGTTCGCGCAGGACTGGTTCGCCGCGACGCTCATGGGCATCGACCCGGAGAGCGTCGGGATGCTCGCGCGGGCGAAGGCGCGCGGCTGGCTCGATCCGGACGCCATCGAACTGACGGGCGACGCGCCCGTCTATGCCGATCCACCCTTCATCCTTCCGGAAACCACCAGCGTGGACTTCACGGGCTTTCTGCCCGCCTTCCTGCGCGCGCCAGCGCGAAAGGCGCTGGGCCGACTCCTGAAGCCCCTGCCGAAGGTCGATCCGAAGAAGTGCGTAGGCTGCGGCCGCTGCGCCGAGAGCTGCCCCGCGCACATCATCAGGATCGAAAACCATAAGGCTAAATTCACCGCGAAGGGCTGCATCTCCTGCTTCTGCTGCCAGGAAATGTGCCCGGCGCACGCCATTTCCGTGAAGCGCATTTTCGGCGGCCGAACAAGCGGTTAAAACGCCACCAGCAGCCCCACGACGGCCCCCGCCGCGATGAACAGCACCGGATGCAGGCCCTTCGTCTTTTTCCACTGCGTAAGCGCGAACAGCGCGGCGAACAGCAGGAGCGCCTTCCAGCTGACCAGCGTGAAGAGGCTGCCCGGCTCGCCGGTGAGCACCGCCATGCGGAACACGGAAAAGCCCGCGGCCGCGATGAGCCCGGTCACGGCGGGACGCAGCCCGGTGAACACGTTCTCAACGGTGGGATTGTTCTTATACTGCTGCAGCACCCTGTAGATGAGCATGATGATGATGACCGAGGGCGCCACCAGCGACAGCGTGGCGACGATGCCGCCGGGCACGCCCGCCACGGTGTAACCCACATAGGTGGCCATATTCACGCCCAGCGGACCGGGCGTGGATTCCGAGATGGCGACCATGTTGGCCAGCATTTCGGTGGTAAACCACGCGGGGTGGCTTTCGCTCATGCGCGCGAGGAAGGGCAGCGTGGCCAGCCCGCCGCCCACGGCGAACAGGCCCGCCTTGAAGAACTCGAAAACCAGCCACAGGATGTCGCTCATTTGCGCTCACGCACCTTTCCCATCACGAAGCCGAACAGGCCCGCTCCCAGCGTCACCCAGATGGGCGACGCACCCAGCAGCGCCACGATCGCGAACGCGAGCACGCACAGCGCGATGCCCGCCGCGTCCTTCACGCTTTTCTTCGCCAGCTTGACCACCGACGAGGCGATCAGCGCGGACACGGCCACGCGGATGCCCGCGAATGCGCGCGCGACATAGGGATTGCTCATGAACGGGCTGAGCGCCATGGCGACGACGGTGATGATGAGGATCGAGGGCGATATGACGCCCAGCGTGGTCACGATGCCGCCGATCACGCCGCGGCGGCGATAGCCCACGAAGGTGGCGGTGTTGACCGCGATGACGCCGGGCGTGCACTGGCCGATGGCGTAGCAGTCCAGCAGCTCCTCGTCGGTCGCCCAGTGGAACCGGTTCACGACCTCCCGCTGGAGCATGGGCAGCATGGCGTACCCCCCGCCGAAGGTGAATAGGCCGATCCGGAAAAACGCGCCGTACATTTCAAGCAGTTCCTTCATGAAAACCCTCCCAAGACAGGTTTTTTATCATTGTAACGCAAAAAGAACCCGGCGTCAATCGCGACGTCGGGCTCTTTTGCGCATTGCGTCAAACGTTCCAGATGTCTTTCGCGTATTCCCTGATGGTGCGGTCGGAGGAGAATTTTCCGGCCGAGGCCACGTTCACGAGGCATTTTCTGGCAAACGCCCGCGGATCGGCGGCGTAATCGCGGTTCACGAGCAGCTTGGCTTCCAGATAAGGCCGGAAATCCTTCAACACGAAGTAGTGATCCGGCTTATGCCAGCTCGCGCCGTCCAAAATGGCCGTATAGAGCTCCTTCAGGCCGCCGTCCTCGTCCGGGAAGGTGCCGTCGACGAGCGCGTCCAGAACGCGCCGGATCAGCTTGTCCTTCTTATAGATCGCGCGGGGCTTGTAGGTATCCCTGATGGCGTTCAGCTCGTCGACCGTCGCGCCGAATATATAGTTGTTCTCGCGCCCGGCCTCCTCCACGATCTCCACGTTCGCCCCGTCGAAGGTGCCCAGCGTGACCGCGCCGTTCAGCATCAGCTTCATGTTGCCGGTGCCGCTGGCCTCGGTGCCCGCGGGCGAGATCGGCTCGCTCACGTCGGCGGCAGGGATGATCTTCTCAGCCCAGGAGCAGTTGTAGTTCTGAACGAACACGACTTTCAGCTTATCGTTCGTCTCGGGATCGCCGTTCACCTTGTCCGCGATCATATTCACGAGCCGGATGACGCTCTTGGCCCGGTCGTAGCCCGGCGCGGCCTTCGCGCCGAAGATATAGGCCGTGGGCGTGAAATTCCTGATCGTGCCGTCTTTCAGGCCGTACCAGATGGCCAGCAGCGACAGCGCGTTCATGAACTGGCGCTTGTATTCGTGCAGGCGCTTGATCTGAACGTCAAACATCATGTCCGGATCCAGCTTAACGCCCTCGCGCCGCTCGATCTCCGCGCACAGCTGCGCCTTCTTTTCGCGCTTTACGGCGCGGAACTCATCGCACAGCTTCTCGTCGATCAGGGGCTTCAGCTTTGCCAGCTCGTCGAGGTCGGCGAGGAAGCCGCCGCCGATTTTGCCCGCGATCAACGCGGACAGCTCCGGATTGCACAGGCCCAGCCAGCGGCGCTGGGTGATGCCGTTGGTCTTGTTCTGGAAGCGCTCCGGCCACACGGCGTACCAGTCGGCGAACACGTCGTTTTTGAGAATTTCAGAATGCAGCGCAGCCACGCCGTTGGTGGCGTGGGTGGCGTACACGGCCAGCTGCGCCATGTGGACGCGCTTTCCCTCGATCACGCAGCGCGTGGGCAGCACGGGAAGGCCCTTCGCGGCCATGTCGGCCTGGAAGCGGGCGTCGATGCGCTTCATGATGTCCACAATGTCCGGGCACACTGTGCGCAGCAGCGCGAGATCCCACTTTTCGAGGGCCTCCTGCATGACGGTGTGGTTGGTGTAGGCAAAGGTATCCCGGGCAATGAGGAAAGCATCCTCGAAGGAAACGCCGTCCTCACCCAGCAGGCGGATCAGTTCCGGAATGGCCATGGTCGGATGGGTATCATTCAGCTGGGCGGCCACTTCTTTGGAGAAGAAGGAATAATCACTGCCATGACGCTTCCGGTAGGAACGAAGGATGTCCTGCATCGTGGCGGAGACGAGGACATACTGCTGTTTGAC
>JAFZRB010000250.1 GCA_017620115.1 Clostridia bacterium
CAAAAGCATAGCCGTCAGGGCCTCCTGATGGAGGCTGTTCACGATGAGGAGGAATGATGGATGACGTCATATAACACGATCATGAGGAAAGCGCTGGCCGCGCTGCTGGTTCTCGTTATGGCCTGCCTGGGCACGCTTCCGGCAGGCGCGGAAGCCGCTGAAGCAGATACCGCAAGCTATGGGACGCTTCTCGCGGACATGCTGGCGGCTTATGAAGGCCAGCAGCGCCTTGATGTGGACGTGGCATCGCTGGACGACGAGGTCGCCCAGGCGATCGCCGAGCATTGGAAAACAGTCTATCTCGATCCGGACTATCGCCTGTTCCTCTATGGGACGGACGACCCGGCCGCGATCCCGGTTTCCGGCAGGCATGCCTTCGTGATCCTCGGCTACGAGCTGAAGGACGGGGAAATGACGGAGGAGCTGCGAGGCCGGTGCGACGCGGCCATGGCGGCGGCCATCGCCTGGCCGGATTCCATCCTGGTCTGCTCCGGCGGCGCCACGGGCAAAAACAACCCGGACGGCCATACCGAGGCCGGCCTCATGAAGGACTACCTGATCGCTCAGGGCATCGGAGCGGAGCGCGTGTTCACCGATGAACGCGCCATGACCACAGCTGAAAACGCCGTAAACACGTTCGCGATCCTGCGGGAGCAGGCCATCGAGACGATGACCATCGTGACATCGTCCTACCACCAGCGCTGGGGGCAGGTGCTGTATAACGCGCTCGCCGCCCGGTACCGGCTGGAATGCGGTTATTCCGCCCGGATCGTCGGCAATTACTGCTACGATACCGAGCCTGCCAACGAACTCTTCCTGAAGGACGCGCAGATCGCTCTCTGGCAGCTTGGCGGGATCCTGGGGCTTTCGGATGAGGAGATGGCGCTGTTGCCCAACCCGATGTCGCGCGGGAAGCGTCCGGGGCCGGACTATTCGCAGGAGAGCAGCTGGGCGTATTTTGCCGTCGGGGAAGATAAAGACGCCGATCTGTTCCTGATCTGCCCGACTGTGGATACGAACGACGAGTTCAACATGTCCCTGGACGATGAAGAGACCAAGGAAAGCTTTGTCGGGGCGCTGAACATGGAGCGGGGCATCTTTGAAGAGAGCGCCCGGATGTACGCGCCGTATTATCGGCAGGCGGCGATGAAGGTCTACGAGCTGGAGGAAGACGCGCGGGAGCGCTGGCTCAGCCTGGCCTATGCGGACGTTTCGGCCGCCTTTTCCTGGTATCTGGAAAACGAGAACCAGGGCAGGCCGATCATTCTCATGGGGTTCTCGCAGGGCGCCGACATGTGCTACCGGCTGCTGGAGGAATACTTCGGGGACGCGGCCCTGCGGGAGCGGCTGGTTGCCGCCTATGCCATCGGCTGGCCGTGCACGGAAGAAATGGTGGAGGCTTATCCGCAGATCAGGCCCGCGACCGCCGCGGACGATGTGGGCGTCGTCGTCACATTTGACTGCGAGGCCCCGAAACTCGAGGAGACGTTCATCAACCCCGCCGGACAGCGCGCCTATGCCATCAATCCCCTGAACTGGACGACGGACGGCACGCCTGCGGACAGATCCGAGAACCTCGGCGCGTGCTTTACGCGCTACAGCGGCGAGATCAAGCGGGAGGAAGCCCAGCTGTGCGGCTGCTACATCGATGAGGAACGCGGGGTCGTGAAGGTCACCGACGTCGATCCCGCGGATTATCCGCCCAAAGTGCCGGGATTGCCGGATGGCGCGTATCACATCTATGATTACCAGTTTTTCTACCGGAACCTGCAGGAGAATGTGCGGGTGCGGGTCGAGGCGTTTTGCGCCCGTGAACAGACTTCGCTTCCGCACTGGACTGAGGGCTCTGAGGCGCTGGCGTCCATCATGGCGTATGTGAACGCCGTTTCCGATCCTGATTCCGAAGCCTATGTCGCCCCCGCCGGCCGTGTCGCCGTCTTCGATTTCGACGGAACGCTTTACGGGGAGCGGTTTCCGACCTATTTCGACACCTGCCTGTTTCTCCATCGCGCGCTACACGACGAGGATTATACTGCGGCGGAGGACGTCCACGCCTACGCGGAGGCGCTGGAAACGGCGCTGCTCAACGGCGCCCCGGAGCCCGATTCGCCACGCTCCACGGCGCAGATGGCTGCCGAGTGCTTTGCAGGAATGTCGGTGGATGAATACAGGGCCTATGTGCGCGCGTTCATGGAGCGGCCCGCTTACGGCTTCGACGGCATGACCTATGGAGAGGGCTTTTACCTGCCGATGGTCGAACTGGTGCGGTATCTCTGCGGGAACGATTTTACCGTTTTTATCAGCAGCGGGTCGGAGCGCGTCATGGTGCGGGAGCTGATCGACGGAACACTGGATATGTGGATCCCGCCCTATCGCGTGATCGGCAGCGCGTTTTCGCTGGCCGCGAGCAACCAGGGCGACAAGCAGGGCAGGAGCTATACGTATTCGCAGGAAGACGACGTGCTCCTGGAGGGCAATCTGGTCGTGAAGAACCAGAAGGCCAACAAGGTGTTCTCCATCGTCGATGAGATCGGCGTGCCGCCCGTCTTGGTGTTCGGGAACAGCTCCGGCGATCTCGCCATGGCGGAATACTGCCTCCAGCACGGCGGGAAGGCCTGGATGCTGCTCTGCGACGACGTGGAGCGGGACTATGGCGATCCGGAA
>JAFZRB010000251.1 GCA_017620115.1 Clostridia bacterium
ATCAACTGGCGCACGGGCGAGATCGAAGCCATCGTGGGCGGCCGCGCGACGCCCACCGGCTGGAAACAGACGCACCGCGCCTACGGCAGCTTCAAGATGCCCGTCGGCTCCTCGCTGAAGCCGCTTTCGGTTTACGGGCCGGCGTTCGATCTGGGCAACTCGCCGGGCTCTCCTGTTTTGAACCTGCCGATACAGATCGCGGGCTGGGACAGTGAAACCGGCTACCCGACCAACTACGAGGGCGGCGCTTACAGCGGCGTCGAAACGCTGCGCGTGGCCATCAACCAATCGCACAACACCGCGGCCGCGCAGGCGCTGATGACATACGTGGGCATCAACAACTCGATGGAATACCTTAAGCGGCTTGGCATCACTTCGGCCACGGCCACGGGTTCCGGCCTCGCGCTGGGAACGTCGAGTATTTCCACGGTTGAGATGGCGGCGGGTTTTGCCGCGGTCGCCAACGGCGGCGTGTATCTCGAGCCGGTGGCGTTCTCGAAGGTGTGCCGAGCCGACGGCAGCGTGTACATCGACGCTTTTGACGAGCAGATTACCCGCCGCGCGTTCAAGGAGTCCACGGCATGGATGCTGGTCGACGTGCTGATCGGCTGCTGCGACCCGGATGTGGAAGGTTCAACCGGTAAGCAGGCCAACTTTGGAGGCATGACGGTAGCCGGCAAGACCGGCACAAACTCGGACTACCGAGGCGTTACCTTCGTCGGCATGACCGGCTATCTGACCGCGGCCGTGTGGATCGGCGCTGAAACCTACGCCCCGCTCGTCACGGGCGCTTCAGGCGGTTCCTACGCGGCACCGCTTTGGGCCGCCGTCATGGAGCGGGCCCATAACTACCTGGGCTTCACGGTGGATCTGCCTATCCGCTCGCGCTCGGCGGCATCCGTAGGCCTGATGAAGGTGGAGATCTGCGGCGTGTCCGGCATGGTGCCCACCAGCGCCTGCCGTCACGACATCAACGGCTACACGACCAACACCGACTACTTCCTCTCCGGCACGGAACCCGTTCTCACCTGCAACATGCACCGCATGGTGCGCCTGTGTTCGATCAGCAAGCGTATTCCCACCTCCTCCTGCGCTGAAACGGGCTATTACGGCGTCATTTACCTGCCGGAGGGACACCCGCTGCGCACCGGCGTTTCGACGGTGGTTCAGGAGTATTTCCCCGGCGCGTCCACGGCCAAGGACGCGGCGTCCATGGGCACCTGCACGGTTTGCGCGAACAACGGAAGCAGCGCCTACGAGTACGCGGAGCGCTACATCCGCCGCGCGCAGAGGCTGCTGGAGGACGACCGTCTGGACGACGACCAGATCAACAAGCTGGAGAGCACGCTTGAGAAGCTGAACGCCGCCATGATCAACGCCGATATCGACGCCGTTCAGAGCTACAGCCGCACACTGCGCAGCTACTACTATTCGATCAGCGATTCGCTGAAGTAGAAGTAAAAGAAACAAGAGAAAACAAAAAAAGAAGACCGGAGGCTGCTGCGCTTCCGATCTTCTTTTTTACCGCGTGCTCAGTCAAGTTCCTTCTTGCCGGTGTAGAGCTCGTAGTAGCGGCCCTTCTGCTCAAGCAGCTGGTCGTGGTCGCCGCGCTCGATGATCACGCCGTTCTCCAGCACCATGATGGCGTTGGCGTTGCGCACGGTGGAGAGCCGGTGGGCGATGACGAAGGTGGTGCGATCCCGCATCAGGTGATCCATGCCGATTTCGATGTGGCGTTCGGTTCGCGTGTCGACGGAGCTTGTGGCCTCGTCGAGCACCAGGATGGGCGCCTTGCTCAGCGCCGCGCGGGCGATGTTCAAAAGCTGCCGCTGGCCCTGCGAAAGGTTCGCGCCGTCGCCCTCGATGCGGGTGTTGTAGCCGTCGGACAGGCGCATGATAAAGCTGTGCGCGCTGACCATCTTTGCGGTCTCAATGACCTCCTCGTCGGTGGCGTCGAGGCGGCCGTAGCGAATGTTCTCCATCACTGTGCCGGTGAACAGGTGCGTATCCTGCAGCACCATGGCGATGTTCCTGCGCAGGAAATCGCGCTTGTAGCTGCGGATGTCCTTGCCGTCGATGGTGATCGAGCCTTCGTTGATATCATAGAAGCGGTTCAGCAGATTGGTTACGGTGGTCTTGCCCGCGCCGGTCGAGCCCACGAAGGCGATCTTCTGGCCAGGCCTGGCGTAGAGAGAGATGTCCTTCAGGATGACTTTGTCCGTGTTATAGCCGAAGGTGACATGATCCAGCACCACGTCGCCGTGCAGCTTCACGTTGTCGATGGCGTCAGGCGCGTCGGGCGTTTCGGGCTCGCGATCCATGATGTTGAACACGCGCTCAGCGCCGGCCAGCGCCGAGAAGATGGTGCTCACCTGCATGGACAGCGTGTTGATGGGCTGCGAGAACTGGCGCGCGTAGTTGACAAATACCGCCAGGCCGCCGATGTCGAACTTGCCCAGCGCGCACAGCACGCCGCCGACGCCCGCCGTAACGGAATAGCTGATCTGGCTGGTGTTGCCCAGGATGGGGCCCATGATGCCGCCAAAGAAGGAGGCGCTCATCTGCTTGCTTCGCAGGTCGTCGTTCAGCATGCCGAATTCTTCTTTGCAGGTGCCCTCGTGGTTGAATACCTTGACGACCTTCTGACCGTTCACGGTTTCCTCGATGTAGCCGTTCACCGCGCCCAGCGCCGCCTGCTGCGCGGAATAATACTTGTGGCTCGCCGCGCCGATCGCGCTGCCCAGCTTCATGAAGACGGGCGTGAACGCCACGGTGATGAGCGTGAGCCAGATGTTGGTGTAGACCATCATCGCGAAGGTGCCCACCAGCGTGACGGAGCCCTGAACGATACTCATGAGGCTGTTGTCCAGCATCATGCCGATGTTGTCCACGTCATTGGTGAAGCGGCTCATGATCTCGCCGTTGTTCTCCGTATCGTAGAAGCGCACCGGAAGGGTCTGCAGCTTGTTGAACAGGTCGTTTCTGATCTTCTCGATGGCGTTCTGGGAAACGCCGATGATCATGCGGCTCTGGCAGTAAGTGGCTCCGATGCCGATTGCGTATATAACGCCCATCAGCACCAGGCCGTTGCCCAGGTTGGCGACGCGCGTCGCCGCGTCCAGCTCGCCGTTGGCCACGTTGTTGACGATGGGCCGCAGCATATAGGATCCCGCCATGCTGGTGCCTGTGCTCACCAGAAGGCACAACAGCGCCAGCACAAGCCGCCAGCGGTAGGCCATGACATAGCCAAACAGCCGCTTGACGATGGCCTTGGTGTTCGCGGGCTTCTTCATGGGAGCTCTGGCTCCCCAGGGCCTGCGCCCCGCCGGCCGGGCGCCCGGCTTGGCGGCGCTGTTGTAGCGCTTTTGAAGCTCTTCGAGCGTTCGCTTTGCCATTACGCACCGACCTCCTTCCGGCTCATCTGGGAATCGAAGATTTCCTGGTATTCCTTGTTGTTCGCCAACAGCTCGTCGTGCGTGCCGACGCCTGTGATCTGGCCTTCGTTCACCACGATGATCTGGTCGGCGTCCATCACGGAGGTGATGCGCTGCGCGATGATCAGCTTGGTGGAACCGGCCAGCTCGTTGCGGAACGCCGCGCGGATATGCGCCTCGGTGGCGGTGTCCACGGCGCTGGTGGAGTCGTCCAGTATCAGTATCCTCGGGTGTTTGAGCAGCGCCCGCGCGATGCAAAGCCGCTGCTTCTGGCCGCCGGACACGTTCACGCCGCCCTGGCCCAGCTCGGTATCGTAGCCGTTGGTGAAGGAGGTGATGAACTGGTCGGCCTGGGCGCTCTTCGCCATTTCGCGGATCTCGTCCATGGAGGCGTCCTCGTCGCCCCAGCGCAGGTTTTCCTCGATGGTGCCGGAGAACAGCACGTTCTTCTGCAGCACCATGCCCACGCCTTCGCGCAGGTTGTGCAGGCTGTAGTCGCGCACATTCACGCCGTCGACCAGTATTTCGCCCTCGTCCGCGTCATACAGGCGCGGGATCATGGAGACCAGCGTGGTCTTGCCGCAGCCGGTGGAACCGATGATGCCCACCGTTTGTCCGGCCCTGATGTGCAGGGACACGTCGTCCAGCACCTTGCCTTCGCTGTTCTTGTAATAGCGGAAGGACACATGGCGGAACTCAATTTCGCCTTTTTCGACGCACTTTTCGGGGTACTTCGCGTCATCGTCGGAGAGATCAAGCTTCTCATCCAGCACTTCGCGGATACGGCGGCCGGAGGCCATGGCGCGCGATGAGTTCATGAACAGCATGGTGGTCATCATGAGCGACATGAG
>JAFZRB010000035.1 GCA_017620115.1 Clostridia bacterium
TGATGAGGTGTTATCGTCGCGACCAGCATCCTATTGCGATAGACAGCAAAGAGCCGGGCTAACACCTCATCCGCCTCTCACGAGGCACCTTCCCCTCGAAGGGGAAGGCAAGGTTTTATCGCTTCAACAAACTCCAATTTGTAGGACTGCTTTTAAATGAGACGGCCCTGCCATTTTGGAATTTATTGTTTGCCAATTCCGCCGCGCGGTGTTATACTGAAAAGGAAATGCAACCGAACGGAAGTGACGCCATTCATGGGGCTGTTTGACGGGATCATCATCGTGTCCGATATCGACGGCACGTTCCTGGGCAGGCAGGGCCGGCTGGTGCCGGAAAACCTCGAAAGGATCCGCCGGTTCCAGCGGGGCGGCGGCCGGTTCACCATCGCCACGGGGCGCGAGTACTTCATCGTGTATCCCAGCGTGCCGCAGGTGGAGGAAATCTGCAACTGCCCGGCCATCGCGTGCAACGGCGCGTATATCTACGATTACCACGCGCATGAAAAGCTGGTCGAGACCTTTCTGGAGGACGGGCCGCTGCTGCCGGTCATCCGCGCGGTGGGGGACGCCTGCCCGCGCGCGGGTTTCCGCGTGGATATGCTGGACTGCTACTTCGTGGAGCGCATTTATAAGGAATTCGAGTGGGTGCGCGACCTGTACCCGGACAAGGCGCGCGTGATGCCGCTGGAGGAAATGCCGCGGGGCTGCTGGCACAAGGTGGCCTTCGACGGCCCGCCGGATGAGATCGACCGCGCCGAGGCCATGCTGCGCGCCAGGCTGGACGCGCGCTATAACTGCATCCGATCCGGCGCGGACATCGCGGAGATCCAGTCCGCGGCGGCCACCAAGGGCAAAATGCTGGCCCGGCTGAAGGAACTCTCCGGCGGCCGCGTGCTCTACGCCATCGGCGATTATGACAACGACTACGATATGCTGGTATCCGCGGACCGCTGCGCCGTGCCGGCCAACGGGCTGGATAAGCTCAAGGCGATCCCGGGCGCCATTCAGGTGTGCGACCACGACGAGGGCGCGATCGCCGATCTGATCGATCACATTGAAAAGGAGCTGAGATCATGAAGCGATGGCTCAAGGGCTTTGTGGCGCTGCTGCTGGCGGCGGCGCTGACGGCGTGCGCCGCCGTGAAGATGCCGAATCCCGCCGGCGCGTATACCTCGAAACAGGACGTGGCCGATTTCCTGCACGTTTACGGCCAGCTTCCGCAGAATTTCATCACCAAGGCGGAGGCGCAGGCGCTGGGCTGGCCGGGCGGCGATCTCTCCCCATACGCGCCGGGCAAGAGCATCGGCGGCGACCGCTTCGGCAATTACGAGGGGACGCTGCCCACGGGCAAGGACTACCGCGAATGCGACATCGACTATAAAGGCGGCAAGCGCGGCGCGAAACGCATCGTGTTTTCCGACGACGGCTATATCTACTATACGGAAGACCATTACGAGAGCTTTGAACAGCTTTACCCGTGAGGAGGAAAGGGCCAATGATCGAGCTGGATGGAAAAAAACTGCAAACCAAGGATGAGGCCTACGCGTATCTGCGCGAAAAGCTGAACCTGCCCGAATGGTTCGGCAACAATCTGGACGCGCTGTATGATATGCTCACGGGCGAAAACCTGCGCGAAACGTATGTGCTGCGCGATAGCGGAAAAGAAGACACCCCATTCTTCGAGCGCGTGCGCCGCGTGTTCGAGGACGCCTGCGGCGAGCGCCTGACCGTCCGGGCGGAAGAAGCGGGCCCGGGATCCTGGATTCCCGCGGGCTACAGGGCCAGCCTTGGACTGTACGACACGCAGGCGGCCATCGGCCAGCTCAAGCGCATCTTCGAGGACACCATCGCCTGCGCGATGAACCTGAAGCGCGTGTCCGCGCCGCTGTTCGTCGATCCCGACACCGGCCTGAACGACGACCTGAACGGCGTCGAGCGCCCGGTCTCGTTCGACATTCCGGAAACCGGCACGCGCGGCGCCGTGGTGCACTCGCTGGCCAAATGGAAGCGCATGGCGCTGAGGGATTACGGCTTCCCCGTGGGCGAGGGCCTGTATACCGACATGAACGCCATCCGCCGCGACGAGACGCTGGATAACCTGCATTCGATCTACGTCGATCAGTGGGACTGGGAGAAGGTCATCACCGCCGACATGCGCACGATGGACTACCTGAAGGAAACCGTGCGCGTGATCGTGGGGGCGATCTGCCTCACGAACGACGCCATGCGCGCCCGCTTCCCGGCGCTCAGCTGGACGCCGGACAGGACCGTGAGCTTCGTGACCACGCAGGAGCTGGAGGACATGTATCCCACCCTCACGCCCAAGCAGCGGGAGGACGCCTACACGTCGCAGCACACCACGGCGTGCATCCTGCAGATCGGCGGCAGGCTCCGCTCGGGCGAGAAGCACGACGGGCGCGCGCCGGACTACGACGACTGGACGCTGAACGCGGACATCGTCTTCCACAACCCGGTGCTGGGTCACGCGTTTGAGGTATCTTCGATGGGCATTCGCGTGGATCCGGCGGCGATGGACCGCCAGCTCCATGAGGCCGGCTGCGACGCGCGGCGCGCGCTGCCGTTCCACCGCCAGCTGCTCGCGGGCGCGCTGCCGCTCACCATCGGCGGCGGCATCGGCCAGTCGCGGCTGTGCATGCTGATCCTGGGCAAGGCCCACATCGGCGAGGTGCAGGTATCCCTGTGGGACGCCGACACGCGCCGCGTCGCGAAGGACGCGGGCGTGATCCTGCTGTAATACAGGACGTATACGCAAA
>JAFZRB010000252.1 GCA_017620115.1 Clostridia bacterium
AGCCGGTGCGCTGCGGGTCCTTCTGCTGCAGGTGGCTCACGTCGTCCCACACGTCGCCGGGGAAGGCGGGCTCGTCGTCGTAGTAGGTGTAGATTTTGCCGCCCGATTTGATGGAACGGTACACGCGGCCGTCGGCGTCCACGTGGCGCTTCATGTGGTTGCGCCGCGCGTCCTGCCGCGATATGGGCACGCTGTCCAGGTTAAAGTAGTATTTGCGGCTCTTGCGGTAGAACAGGATCACGTCGTGCTTGCGGCTGAAAAAGCGCCGCGCGCGCCCGCCCGTCTGATACGACCAGATGATTTCGTTCAGGAAATTCGCCTCGCCGAAAACCTCGTCCATCAGCAGGCGCAGGTAGGGGTGCATGCGGTAATCGGCGTGCAGGTAGATGACGCCGGTCTCGCTGAGCAGCTTTTTCGCGCCGGTGAGCGTCTCGCGCATGAGCGCCATGTAGGCGTCGAATTCCAGGTCGTCGGAATAGATGGGCTGCGTCAGCGTGCCGGCGCCGCTCTTCCATTCCTTCTCGCCCACGCGCACGCGCATCACAAAGGTCTGCCCCGTGCGGAAGGGCGGATCCAGATAGATCAGCTGCACCTGCCCGGCGTACTGCCCGATCAGGCCGGGCAGCAGCGCGCGCACGTCGCCCAGGCGCATTTCGCCCGCCGGGCCGCGTCCGTCCTGCTCCTCGCGCCAGACGTTAATCTGTTCAAGCCGCATATGTTTCACTCCCCGCCATTATCCATACATCTCTATTATATACGATTCAGCGCCTTCCGTCACGCCCTTTTTTGAAAAACCTGCGCGATTCGGCGCGGTTTTTTTGTTTTTCACCGCCCGCGCGCTATTTTTCCATTGACAGGATGGGCGATTTCTTTCATAATAGACATGGTTCCCCGATCGCAACATGATTCGACGGGATGAATTATCAAACGGAGGTATTCGCCATGTCACAGCCCTTTGACCGCCTTCCGGCGCTGCCGCTGATCGTCAACGACCCCTATTTCTCCGTCTGGTGCGCCGCCGACCGGCTCACCGACGCGCCCACCACCCACTGGGCCGGCGAGCGGAAGCCGCTGACCGGCACGGCCGAGATCGACGGGAAAAGCTACCGCTTCCTCGGCGCGGGCAAAGCGCCGGCCATGGAGACCGAGTCGCTCGCCGTCACGCCCACGTCCACGCGCTCGACGCTGACCGCCGCCGGCGTGGCGGTGGAGATCCGCTTCACCACGCCGCTGCTGCTCGACCGGCCCGACATCCTGTCCATGCCCGTGACCTATGTGGACATCGCGGCCCGCTCGCTGGACGGCGCGGCGCACGACGTAAAGCTCCGCTTCCACATGAGCGACGCGCTGTGCTTCGAGCAGCGCTCCTTCCCGGAGGATCCCGACGAGCGCGCGGCCACCGTCGATCCGGGCTATCCCTGCGTGAGCCGCCCGGCCATGCTGGCCGACAGCTATCGCCGCGGCGCGCTCAACGTGGCCTTCACCGGGCGCGCGCATCAGGGCGTGGTCGGCCATTCCGGCGACCACATCACCATCGACTGGGGCTATCTCTACCTGGCCGGCGAGGCGGATGTGTCCGCAGCCGAGGGCGGCCTCATGGGCGAGGCGTCCGGCACGGTGAGCGCCGGACAGACGCTGTGCCTGAACCTGTACGCCGCATACGACGACGTGGCCTCCATCAACTACTTCGGCCGCGTCACCCCCGCGTGGTACGCCCGCGGCGGCATGACCGTCCTGGACGCCATCGACACGTTCCACGCCCGGCGCGGCGAGCTGTTCGCCGCCTGCGAGGCGCTGGATCAGGAGCTCATGGAGAAGGCGTTCGCGCGCGGCGGCGAGGACTACCGGCTCATCGTGTGCGCCGCCTACCGCCACGTGATCGGCGCGCACAAGCTCATCGCGGACGAGAACGGCGACATGGTGTTCCTCTCCAAGGAGAACGACTCCAACGGCTGCATCGGCACGGTGGACGTGAGCTATCCCTCGGTGCCGCTGTTCCTGCTGTTCAATCCCGAGTTCGTGCGCGGCATGTGCCGCCCGGTGCTCAAATTCGCCTCGCTGCCCGTGTGGGGCTACGATTTCGCGCCGCACGACGTGGGCCGCTATCCCCACGCCACCGGCCAGGTGTACGGCCTGAAGACGCGCGGCTACAACCGCCGCATGCACGGGCTGGTGTATCCGCCCATTTACCTCTATCCCGCCGGCGCCGACGTGTTCGAGCTGAGCAAGCAGATGCCCGTTGAGGAGAGCGCCAACATGCTGCTGATGCTGGCCGCCGCCTCCCGCGCCGACGGCGACTATTCGCTGGAGCAGAAGCACATGCCATTGCTCGACAGGTGGGTGCGCTACCTCATCGAGTTCGGCGAGGATCCCGGCGAGCAGCTGTGCACCGACGATTTCGCCGGCCACCTTGCGCACAACATCAATCTCTCCGCGAAGGCCATGTGCGGCGTGGCCGCCTACGCGCTCATCCGCAAGGGACTGGGCGACGAGGCCGGCTGCGCGGAGTACATGGCGAAGGCCCGCGCCATGGCGGAGAGCTGGCTCCGGCGCGCCTCCGCGGGGGATTACACCTATCTCACCTTTGAGAAGGTGGGCTGGAGCATGAAATACAACCTGGTGTGGGACAAGCTGTTCGGCCTGGGCCTGCTGGACGACGCCTTCTACGAAAAAGAAACGAAGAGCTACCTCGCCCGCCAGAACGAGTTCGGCCTGCCGCTGGATTCCCGCGCGGACTACACCAAGAGCGACTGGATCCTCTGGACGGCCGCCATGGCGGACGACGAGACCTTCCGCGCGCTGGTGAAGCCCGTGGCGCGCTACCTCAGGAAGAGCGACACCCGCGTGGCGTTCTCCGACTGGTACTTCACCAGCACCGGCCGCTACCGCGCCTTCATCGGCCGCAGCGTACAGGGCGGCCTGTTCATGCCGCTGCTGATGGACAAATGGACGAAGGAGGCCAAAGCGTAAACCGCGCGGACGAGCAGATGGGTCGGCTCCTCTTTCAGGGGGGCCGCCCTTCTGGTAATGATTCACAACAGCTATACAAACGAAACTTTTATATCAGCCGCGCCGTCTCACAGGCGTAACTCAAACGAACGAAACAGGAGGCGCAGTGAGTTATGAAAAGAGTTTTGATTGTCGCGGCCGTGCTGATCGCGGCGCTGGCGCTGATCCTCAGCCGCTATGTGCTCATTGAATCGCGGGAAACGCTGCCCGACGAGGTGAGGCTGGGCTGGCTCGGCCTCTTCCCCCAGGCGGCCGCCCAGACCGGCCCGCCGCCGGCCGCCACCCCCGAACCCACGCCCGAACCGACGCCTGAACCCACGCCCGAGCCCACGCCGGAGCCCACGCCCGAACCCGTGATGCAAACCGGCTCGCGCGGCGACGACGTGAAGCGGCTGCAGAACAGGCTGCGCGAGCTGGGCTTCATGACCGGCGGCGCGGACGGGCAGTTCGGCCCCGTAACCGAGGAGGCCGTGAAGGCGCTCAAGGGCTATCTGGACGAGCTGGCCGGCGAGGAGGAGCCCGGCGAGGCGGTTCCCGCCGACGCGCGCGCCGGCGAACCGCAGGAAATTCAGGAAACGACCGTCCCCGCGGACGGCGATCTCACAGAAGACGAACCCGCCCCCGAATACTCGGGCGATGTGGATCAGGCGCTGTGGGACACGCTGAGCGGGGACGGTTTCGTTCTGTACCGGCAAACCGTGAAATCCGGCGCGACCGGCCGCGAGACGAAGCGCCTGCAGACCCGGCTCAGGACGCTGGGCTATCTGTCCGGCGCGGCGGACGGCGTGGCCGGCGCGCGGACCGCGGAGGCCATCCGAACCTTCCAGATCGTAAACGGCCTCAGCGCAGACGGAGTGGCGGGCGAGAAGACGCAGAAGCTGCTGTTCTCACCGGACGCGAAGCGCTGCCCGAAGGGCTCCGGGCGATATATGCTGAAGGTGAGCACGAAGGACCAGCGCGTGTACGCCTACGCCTGGGACAGCGCCACAGCCAGCTATTCGCTGCTGGCGCGCACCATGAAATGTTCCACCGGCCTGGACAAGACGCCCACGCCCAAGGGCACGTTCTCGGGCTCGCCCGTGGCGCGCTGGGGCTACTTCCCGAAGTTCAACGTGTGGGCGCAGTACCTCTACCGCATCAACGGCCACATACTGTTCCATTCCGTGCTGTACAACAGCCAGAACGAGAACAGCCTCATTCAGGGCTCTGTGTACAAGCTGGGCTCCAAGGCGTCGCACGGCTGCGTTCGCCTGTCCGTGGAGGACGCGAAGTGGGTCTATCAGAACTGCCCGGCCGGCACGAAAATAACGGTGTACTGACGCGCGACAGCAAAAAAACCGCCCTGCCCGGCAGATGTGCCCGGGCGGGGCGTTTCGCGTGGAAGCGGGCGCGCGGCGTGAAGAACGCGCCTGCCGCGCTGATCCGGCTCGTTCTTTCCACTCCGCTTCCGTATTCGCGCATAACAGCG
>JAFZRB010000036.1 GCA_017620115.1 Clostridia bacterium
ACCGTGTGCGCCTATCCGGGCCATGAAGAGGGCAGAGCGGAGCTCGACGCGCTGACCGCCTGGGCCAAGGCCCTGCCGCCGGAGCGATACGACGCCATGATCCGCGCCTATCTGAACCAGCCCGGCGATCCGCCGGTGCTGTTCGCGGTGAAGAAAAACCGGCGCCGGAAGGCGCGTTAGCCCTCCAGCACGGCCACCGCCGAGGCAAAGCCCCCCGCGTGGGTGATGGATATCAGCATCCGTTTCCCGCCCAGGGCTTCGAGGCGCTCCAGCGCCCCGTCGGACAGCCGCGCGGCGGGCCGGCCCAGCTCGTCCGTCGCGATCACGTCCGGGGCCATGGAGCGCACCAGCATGACGATGGCTTCGTCCTTGGGACAGCCCTCCATCACGTCCGTGCGCGGGCCCACGTCCAGCCGGCCCGATCCGGCCAGCTCGCGCCGCTCGTCCGCGAGGGCGACGCATACGCCCGCACCCCACGCCGTGCCCGTCGAGAACTGCCGGGCCGCGTCCCGCAGCAGCGTGGTCTTTCCCATGCCCGGCGCGCTCAGAATCAACGCGCTCAGGGGGCGGCCTTCCTCATACAGGAAGGGCATGCAGCGGTCGGCGCAGCCCGGCAGGGCGCGCGCAACGCGCACGCACAGCGAGCGGATGACCGTCATGCGGCCAGGCCGCCCGCGTTCCGCCGCGAACCGCCCGCACACGCCTGCGCGGCTGCCGTCCGCCAGCGGCAGATATCCCTGACAGAGCTCCTCATCCCTGGCGTACAGAGAGTGCGCGGCCAGCGCGTCCGCCGCGCGGGCGATCCACGCCTCGTCCACCGCGCCGCGGGAGAGCCATTCGCCCTCCTCGCAGATCAGCTGAACCGGCGCGCCGGCCCGCAGCCTGACCTCCCGGAGCGTACCCGGCCGCAGCGTCGGCCAGCCCTCCGGCGGCTGGGGCAGCGCCGCCAGCACGCCCGCCGCATCCCTGTCCATACGCAAACCCTCCCGCGCCACCGCGCAATGCTATCTTATGCGCCTCATTCTACGGAGAGACCGGAGGATTTCACGAAAAAGCCGGCTTTCGTTCATCCGCGCCCCTTGCGATGAAGCGGAGGATATGATATAATATCTTCAATGCGGGCGAAAACGCAGCCGGAAGCCTCGCGGAATGAAAGGATGAAATGAATAATGGATAATTTCCATGAAGAAGTTGCCACAAAATATAACAAGACCCCAAGCATGATACTCTACGGCCTGTGCTGGGTCATGATCGTGCTGTTCGGCATACTGGCCATGATGGGGCTTTCTAGCCTCATGGCGCTGCAGTTCTCCGTGGCGGCGGTGGTCTATGTGGTGCTGTTCGGCGGCCTGGCCGCCCTCATCTGGTTCAAGAAGGACAACCTGCGCGTCGAGTACGACTACACCTTCACCAACGGCGATCTGGATGTGGGCAAGGTGTTCGGCAACGCGCGCCGCAAGCTCATGACTTCGCTGAACATGAAGAACGTCGAGATGGCGGGCATGGTCACGCACCAGAGCTTCCAGCGCTTCATGAACGACAACAGCGTCAAGAAGCACAACTGGTTCGTCAACCGCGGGGCCAACCTGAGCTATTTCTATTTCCAGAAGGAGAACCAGAAGCACGAGAACCTCAAGCATGTGATCGTGCTCGAGCTGTCCGACGAGATGCTGACCATGCTCAAGCCCTATCTGAAGTTCGGCGTGTGGCAGGGCGAGAACGCGCAGGCAGGGCCGAGGTTCTGATAGATAATTAGCAATTAGCATTTTGAGACTGGTTGGGGAAACCGAAAGAGCAGCCGGGATGAGCTGCGTCTTCTCATTCTCAGACAAGCTGTAATCCCTAATTTGAAAAAGGAGTTTGCCCCTTGGAAGCATACCTTGACAACAGCGCGACCACCCGGCCGACGGACGGCGTGATCGATGCCATGGCGCGCTGCATGCGGGAAGGGTTCTACAATCCATCCTCGCTGTACGCGCCCGCGCTGAACGCTGAAAAAGCCATGCGCGCCTGCCGCGAAGAACTGGCAGGCGCCCTTTCTGTTGCCCCGAAGGGCATCCTGTTCACCTCCGGCGGCACGGAGGCCAACAACCTGGCCGTCATCGGCTCGGTGTCGGCCATGCACGGGCCGCAGCGCCTGCTCGTGAGCGCCGTGGAGCATCCCTCCGTGCTGGAGGCGTTCCGTTCCCTCGAAGCGCTGGGCCACCGCATGACGGTACTGGGCGTGGACAGCCAGGGCCAGCCCGACTGGGCGCAGCTGGACGAGGCGCTCCGCGACCCGCCCGCGCTGGTCAGTTGCATGCAGGTGAACAATGAGACCGGCGCGCTGCCGGACATCCCGAGGCTGGTCAGAGCCGTGCGCGAAAAGGCCCCGGGCGCGCTCATCCACGTGGACGGCGTGCAGGGCTTCCTGCGCGTGCCCTTCGACGCGCGGCAGGTCGACCTGTACACCATGAGCGCGCACAAGATCCACGGACCGAAGGGCGTGGGCGCGCTGTACGCGCGGCCGGGCGTGCGCCTGGCGCCCCGGCAGCTGGGCGGCGGGCAGGAAGGCGCGCTGCGCTCCGGCACGGAAAACACCCCCGGCATCGCGGGCTTCCGGGAAGCGGCCGCCGAAATGCGCGCCATGCCTGACGTGTTCGGGACGCTGATGGCGAAGAAGCGCCTCATGTGGGCGCTGTTCAAAGAGGCCGTGCCTGACGCGCTGCTCAACGGGCCCACCGTCGAAGACGGAGCGCCGCACATACTCAACGTGAGCTTCCCGGACGTGCGCGGCGAGGTGATGCTGCACGCGCTGGAGGGCGCGGGCGTTTACTGCTCCACCGGCTCGGCGTGCTCCTCGAAGAAGCGCAAGGTGAGCCCGGTGCTGCTGGCCATGGGCCTTTCGCCCGACCGCGCCGAATGGGCGCTGCGCTTCAGCCTTTCGCCCCACACCACCGACGACGAGATCCGCTACGCCGCCTCGCAGCTTCAAACGCTGCACGCGGCGCTGAGGCGGTTCAAAAGGAGATAGACGATATGAGACAGGTATTGCTGGTCCGTTACGGCGAGGTTCACCTGAAGGGCCAGAACAGGCCGTACTTTCTGCGGCGGCTGACGGAAAACGTGAAGAACGCCGTGGCTCCCCTCGGCGCGGAGGCGTGGCTCTCCGACTCCCGCATCTACGTGAGCGGCATGGCGGATATGGACGAGGCCATCCGCCGGGTGACGCGGGTGTTCGGTCTGCATTCGGTGAGCGTTGCGTGGGAGCTGGACAAGGATTTCGGCCAGATCGCCGCGCAGTGCGCCGAAATCGCGAAGACGCTTTCCGGCACGTTCAAGGTGATGGCCCGCCGCTCGGACAAGCGCTTTCCCATGAACTCTCAGGAGCTCAATGCGGAGCTGGGCGGCGTGATGCTGGACAGCAATCCGGCCCTGCGCGTGGACGTGCACCGGCCGGATCACTATGTGAGCCTGGAGATTCGCGACCACGCCTACGTGTATGTGGGCGAGATCATGGCCGCGGGTGGCCTGCCGCTGGGCACCGGCGGGCGCGCGCTGCTGCTGCTCTCGGGCGGCATCGACAGCCCCGTGGCGGGTTACCAGATCATGCGGCGCGGCGTGAGCGTGAACGCCATCCATTTCTTCTCGTTCCCCTACACCAGCGAGCGCGCGAAGGAAAAAGTGCTTGAGCTGGCGAGGATCATCGGCGAGTTCGGCGCGGGCATGAAGGTGTATATCGTGCCCTTCACCGACATCCAGCTTCAGATTCACGAAAAATGCCCGGACGAGATGGGCACGCTCATCATGCGCCGCTACATGATGCGCATCGCCAACGAGATCGCGCGGCGCGACAACGCCTCGGCCCTCGTGACCGGCGAGAGCCTCGGCCAGGTGGCCAGCCAGACCATCGAGGCGCTGGGCTGCACCGACGCCGTGGCGGAGCTGCCCGTGCTGCGTCCGCTCATCAGCTTCGACAAGCAGGACATCACCGACATCGCCGTAAAGATCGGCACCTACGAGACCTCCAGCCTGCCCTATGAGGACTGCTGCACGGTGTTCACCCCCCGCCATCCCCTCACCCGTCCCCGCATCGCCCCCGTCGCCGCGGCCGAAAAGGCCCTCGACACCGAGGCCCTCGTCCGCGCCGCCGTGGAGGGAACGGAAGAGGTGATGGTGTGAGCGATGGGCGTTTCTGCTGGTACGACATCGGGGACCGAATTAGGAATTAGAAATTAGAAATTGAGAGTCTCTAAGCAGCGTTATCGCGCAAAAGACAGGGATCAGCGTATTATTTCATTTCTGACTCATCAACCAAACCACTGATCGCTTATAGCAAATTGCTAATTGCTAATTACTGATAAGTGTTTGCCAATTTCCAACTACTGGAGTGTGATTGTTCAATGGAACCTGGCGGTATAGGCATTATACTCGCGCTCATCGTGCTGCTTGGGCTCAGCGCGTTTTTCTCCTCAACGGAGACGGCGTTCTCCTCGGTCAGCCACACGCGCCTGAAATCCCGCGCGAAGCTGGGCGACAGGCGCGCGCAGCTGGCGCTCGATCTGGCTGAGGACTACGACCGGCTGCTGTCCACCATCCTGATCGGCAACAACCTCGTGAACATACTGGCCTCCTCGCTGGCCACGGTGGAGTTCGTGTTCTTCTTCAGGGACGCGGGCGTGACCATTTCCACCGTGGTGATGACCGTCCTCGTGCTGATCTTTGGCGAAATATCGCCCAAGACGCTGGCGAAGGACCGCGCCGAGCAGATGACCGTCGCCGTCGCGCCGCTGGCGCGGTTGCTGGTGAAGCTGTTCATGCCGCTCAACTGGATCTTCATGCAGTGGCAGCGTTTGCTCACCCGCCTCTTCCCCGCGCCGGACGACAGGAGCATGGCCGAGGAGGAGCTCCTGACCATCGTGGACGAGGCCGAACAGGAGGGCGAGATCGACGAGCACGAGAGCGACCTGATCCGCTCCGCCATCGAATTCGACGACCTGAGCGCCGAAGATATACTGACCCACCGCGTGGACATCGTGGCGCTGGACGTGAACATGACCATGGCCGAGGCCGAGGCCGTGTTCCGCGAGAACACGTTCTCGCGCCTGCCCGTCTATGAGGAAAACATCGACGACATCGTGGGCATCATCCACGAGAAAGACTTCTTCAACAACCGGAATGCCAAATCGCTGCGCGAGCTGATGCACCCGCCCATGTTCGTGACCCCCGGCGCGAAGCTGAGCGACCTCCTGCGCATGCTTCAGAAAAACAAGACTCACATGGCCGTGGTCTCCGACGAATACGGCGGCACCATGGGCCTTTTGACCCTCGAGGACATCCTGGAAGAGCTCGTGGGCGAAATCTACGACGAACACGACGAGATCGTGGAGGAATTCAAAAAGCTGCCGGACGGAAGCTGGCAGGTCGACGCCGGCGCGGAGCTGGAGGACATGCAGGAGCGCTTCGGCTTCACGGGCGAATCCGACGCCGCCACCGTCTCCGGCTGGGTGGTGGAGCAGCTGGGCCGCATCCCCGCCGTAGGCGACAGCTTCACTTACGGGGACCTCGCCGTCACCGTGACGCAGGTCGAGGCCACGAAGGTGCTGGAAATCAACGTGCGCAAAGACGAACCTGAAAAAAAGGACGAAGCGAAATGAACGGCGTAACCATCCGCGAAACCCCGCTCACCGAGGCGGTGCTCGAAACGCTCATCGCCTTCTCCCGCGACTGGGAAGCGGAAAACAGCTGCCACGGCTACCGCGCCAACGAACGCGCGGACATCGAGGGCATGCGCGTCTTCCTCGCCGAGGAAAACGGCCGCGTGATCGGGTATCTGTTCGGCAGGCCGTTCCGCTCGGAGAAGGCCAGCTCCATCATGCCGGACGGCACGCCTTATTTCGAGATCGAAGAGCTGTATGTCGTGCCGGAACGCCGCTCCCGGGGCGTGGGCAGGGCGCTGATGGCCGCCGCTGAGCAGGCCGTGAAGGGCGAAGTCGAGTACATCATGCTCTCCACCGCCAGCAAAAACTGGCGGGCCGTCCTGCACTTCTACATCGACGAGGCAGGCATGGAATTCTGGAGCGCGAGGCTGTTCAGGAAGCTGTGAGCGCACAGAACAATGGAAGAAACGCGGAACACATCATCAGAAAAAAAGGCGTAGGGCCGAATCAGGTGAGGCGAATCATGCAAAACAGGACAATGACCACGCGGCGGCTGACTCAGAGCGCTGCGATCGCGGCGCTGTATGTGGCGCTGACTTTGATATTCGAACCGATTTCCTTCGGCGCGATGCAGGTGAGGATCGCCGAAGCGCTGACCATCCTGCCGCTGTTTACGCCGGCGGCCATTCCGGGTCTCTTTGTGGGCTGTCTGCTGGCCAACCTGCTCGGCGGGGCCATCGTCGTGGACGTCATTTTCGGCAGCGTCGCCACGTTGATCGGCGCGGCGCTGGGCTACGCGCTGCGCTCCAATCGCTGGCTCGTTCCCATCCCGGCGATCGTCGCCAACGCGCTCATCGTGCCGCCGATTCTCCGCTACGGCTACGGCCTCGAGATGCCGCTGGCCCTGCTGGCGCTTTATATAGCGATCGGCGAAATCGCCGGCTGCTATGTGCTGGGAGAGCTGTTCGGAACGGTGCTGATGAAGCACAGGCGCGTCTTTGGCGAAGGCGCGGCTCAGCGAGGCGCACGGACGCCTTCGGGGCCGGACGGCGTATCCGGCGATGATCGAAACGAATAAAGGAGAGGGCGATATGAGTTTCCTGTCGAAAATTCAGCGGTTCCACGAAGCGGGCGAGCGCCCGAACGAGGAGAGTCTCGGGCAGTTCGGAGAACCCGCGCAATCCCTCTACACCACATCGAAGCTGATGTCGCTCAAGCGGCACATCGATATCACGGACGATCAGGAGCGGATCGTGTATCAGGCGGAATCAAAGGTTTTTTCGCTGCGCGACAAAACCGACGTCGTAACCGCAGACGGCCAGCCGGTGGCGCATATCGAGAAAAAGCCGATCAGCCTTCACGAACGCCACTATATCAGCATGGCGGACGGCCTGCAGTTTACGCTCAGCAACGAGCTGTTCCACTTCGTC
>JAFZRB010000253.1 GCA_017620115.1 Clostridia bacterium
CCCCGAAAGAATTCCCCGATCATATACCTGATAGGCCTAAGCATTCCGCTTCGGCAGTATCAGCAGCGATCCTCAGTAGCTCAATGGCAGAGCACTCGGCTGTTAACCGAGTTGTTGTAGGTTCGAGCCCTACCTGGGGAGCCACCACTCCGCACAGCCTTGCGCGGAGTTTTTTGTTACTCTCAAACAAAACGAAAAACCGCAGCAAAGGGGCCGCCTTGCAAATTGTGAGGCAGCCCCTTCTTTTGATGCTTGGTTCGATGCTGATCCCAATGGTTGCGCAGGCGACTTTTCCGCCCTGGCCTTTCTTCACTGTGGCCGTTCAACGCGGCGCGGCCACCGTTTTCAGCCGCCGTTCTGAGAAAAACCTGGCGATGCCATTCCGTCAGCGGATCAGCGTGAAGTTCCTGAACACCGCCACGAGCGTGTTGGCAACGGTGGACATCGTCTTGATGAAGATATCCAGCGGCACGCTCACGACGTCCTTGCGGGTATCGCCCATGGTGTCGCCGGTCACGGCCGATTTGGGCTGCCCAACCTCCGTTGTCCTGCGGGACGGACGCATCCTCACAGGTTATATGCGTTTGCTGAATTGCGGCAGCCAGGGCTTGCTGAATGCGAACAGATCGTCCACCAGGGCGCGAATCTCGCCCAGATCGAGGGCGGCGGCGGTGATGGGATCGTAGCAGGCCGCCTGATAGATCAGCTCGGGGTCGCCCTCGAAGCTGGCGCGCACGGCCATTTCCTCCAGCTGGCTGCTGAGCGACATGAGCGGCAGCACGGCGTCGGGAATGCGGCCCACGCGCATGGGCTGCAAGCCGTCGCGGCTGGCCAGCACGGGCACCTCCACGCACGCGCCCCAGGGCAGGTTGTCGATGAGGCCGAAGTTGCGCACGTTGCCGTTGAACTTGTACATCTCGCCGTCGCCCACCATGGCGTTGAAGATGCGGGAGGCGTATTCGTTGCCGCGTTGCAAATATACCGGCTCCGTGAGGAATTTCTCAAGGTCGCTCTCATAGGTGCGGGCGCGCTCTTCCCGCACTTCAATGGTGAAATTGGTGCGGCCGGTATTCCAGCTCGTGCCGCGATAGCAGTACTTTTCCAGCGTGTCGGGCCGCTTGCGGAACCAGGGCGAGTACTCGGAGAAGTGGCCGCTGGACTCGGTGACGTAATAGCCGAAAGCGCGGAACACCTCGTTGCGCACGATGTCGGCTTCGTAGATACCGGGGTCCGAGAACGTGCGCCAGCGCAGCTCGGGGTAGAGATCCTGCCCTTCGCGCTCCAGTTTGAGGTAGTAGGCCATGTGGTTGATGCCGGCGCACAGATAGCTGATCTCGTCCTCAGGCACGTCCAGGATCTTCGCGAATTTCGCTATGCCGCCCTGCACGCTGTGGCACAGGCCGGTGGTGACGATCTCCGGCGCGGCCTCCTGCATGGCCCGGCACAGCATGGCCATGGGGTTGGTGTAGTTGAGGAACACCGCGCCGGGGCAGTATCGGCGGATGTCGGCGAGGATATCCAGCATCACAGGCACGGTGCGCAGGAAGCGGAAGATGCCGGCCACGTTGCGCGTATCGCCCACATTGACGCTCACGCCGTGTTCCAGGCAGATTTCCAGGTCGCGGCGGAATACCGAGAGCGGCTGGGCCATGAGCATGCTCACAACGCCGTCCGCGCCGGGCAGAACCTCGGTTCGATCCGTCGTTGCGATGAGCTTCGCCGGATAATGTCCCTCGTCGATGATGCGCTGAATCGCCCTGCGCGCGTTCTCCAGCCCCTCGGGATCGATGTCCACCAGGGCCAGCGTGCAGTCCGCGAAGGCGGGAAAGGTGAGAATATCGCGGGCCAGGCTGCGGGAAAAATTGTAACTGCCCGCGCCGATGAATACAAACTTTTTGCTCATATCGAAAACCTCCTTCTGTTTGCGCATCTGCCGCCGCGTCTCCCATTACTCTCGGCGGATGCGTTTGATTCTCTCCCGGCAAGCTGCGGCCGTCCTTCGCGTTGGTGATGGGAACGCGCGCCGTAGAATCATTCCGCGTCGTTTTCCCCCGCGATCCATTGTTCAAGCGCTTCATCATCGTATTCGACTCTGTCGGAGAAGACCCGCGCCCGTTCGATGAGCGCGGCGAGGTCGCCGTCCGTCCAGCCGTCGACGATCGCCGCAAAGGCGCGCCGGATGAAGTCGACGCGTTCTTCCAGGCGTCCGTCATACAGGGCGTCGGGCAGATGACGGAAAATCAGCGTCTCCAGAAGACGGGCTCGCGGGCCTTCTTCCCGGATGGAGGCGATCCATTTTTCCCGCAGGGCAAAGAGATACCGCTCGTCCTCCGTCGGCGACTCGGCCTCGTTTCCCTCCAGGCGGATCAGGCGCAGCGGCCGCGGCCAGGCGAGGATCAGGCGCGCCGCCTCCTCGCACACAAGGCCGAGGCCAATCTCCACCCGGCTGGAATAATAGTTCCTGAACCGCGGGTGGTCTCTGCAGATCTGGCAGAGCGCGTCTTCTCCCTCGCGCAGGATCAGCTCGCACAGGTTGTCCCGATTGAGCAGCGGGCAGCGTTCGTCTTCCGTCAGGATAAAATGCGGCGTATCTCCCAGCCCGATGCCCTGCCGCACGCGCTCGCCGAAAGCGCCGGGTAGACGCTCATAGCGCGCGAGGCTCTCCGCGTCAATGTCGATCTCCCAGCCCGCGCAGCAGGTATGGCGGCACCGCGACGCGACGCAGTGAAAGGCCGGATAGTACTCCGGCGCATAGACATTCATTTCCTGTCTCCTTCTCAACGATAAAATACTGCGGGCCTGACGGGATCCGCCGTTCTCCTATCCGTCTGCGTGGGAGCGTTCGAATTTCTGCACGGCCCGTTTCCATCCGCCGCAGTAGTAGTAGAAAGCGATCGCGGCCGAACGCAGGAAGGAGGCGATCAGCAGCGCCAGGAAGATCCCGTGCCAGTCGACGGTGCGCACGCCCAGAAGCCACGCCAGCGGGATCCGTGAAAACGCGCCGAACTGTGCCGTGATCATGGGAACGACGGATTTCCCGGCTCCGCGCATGGCGTTGACCAGGCAGCGGTCCGTTCCGTGAAACAGGCATTGAAAGGACATGATCAGGATGCCGTCCGCCGCGATGGAAGCCGCCGTCGCGTCGGCGGTAAAAACGCGCGGGAAGAAGCCGCGCAGCCCGATGAGGAGAGCGCACATGCCCACGCCCAGCACGGTCAGCGACAGGATGCTGGCATTGACGCCCCTGCGGATCCGCTCCATCCGGAAGCGCCCCATGTTCTGGCCCACAAAGGTGCACAGCGCGGTGGAGAGCGCGATCACCGGGATGTTTATCATGTCGTCCACCTTGGTGACGATGCTGTTGGCGGCGATAAAGGACGGCCCGAAGAAATTCACGGAGGACTGGACGCACAGCGCGGCGATGGAATTGCCGACATTCTGGATGGCGGCGGGCAGCCCGATTCCGATGATCCGACCGGCTTCCTTCCGGTCCGGCTTCAGCGTTTTCAGGCTGACCCTGACGCCGTATCCGCCCTTGTTCAGGCGCAGCAGTATGCCGATCCCGGAAACCAGCTGCGCGGCCGCCGTCGCCGCGGCGACGCCAGCCACACCCCAGCCGAGGACCAGAACCGCCAGGAGATTCAGCATGATGTTCAGAAAGCTGCAGATCAGCAGGAAATAGAAGGGCCAGCCTGAATCTCCCATGCCGCGCAGCGCTCCGCTCCCCATCTGATAAACCATATTGCCGGTCGTCCCCAGATAGACGATGATCAGATAGGCGCGGGAATCGGCGAAAATCGTTTCCGGCGTGCCCAGAAGAACCAGCAGAGGCCGCGCCACGGCCAGCCCCACGGCGGTGATGAACAGGGAACAGGCCAGCGTGAGGCAGGCGATCGTGGAGACAGCCTTCTGCAGGGCGTCCATATCTCCCGCGCCCATCCGCTGGGCGATGACCACGCCCGAGCCGGCGGACAGGCCGATCATGAACAGATTGATCAGGCTCATCACGGGGCTGCCGGCCGATACGGCGGCAAGGGCATCGGCGCCGATGAAGCGGCCGACGATCACCGAATCCGCGACGTTATACAGCTGGGTCACGATGGTTCCCAAAAGGATCGGCACGGCAAAGCGCAGAAGGTTGCCCACGATCGGCCCTTCCGTCAGATCGATCCGATGGTTTCCTGCCGCCATAACGATACACAGCCTTCCTGCGAAAAGCGCCGGAGAAATGATGGAACGCGGGAAGCCTCATGGAGTTTGCGCGGCTTCCTGGCCGGCAGCCCGGCTGCCGATGAAAAGAATACGCTTACGGAATCTTCCAGTGGATCGAGGGCATGGCGTGGAACTTGGACCAGTCGTAGGGACTCTCGGCGGTGTCGAGCGGGTCGCCCGCCTCGTTTTCCTCGCCGTAGGCGGTGCACAGATAGTATTCGCCCGCGCTGAAGCTCAGACCGTAATCCACCAGCCGTTCGATGTTCTGAAGCAGCAGGATGCCGCCTCCGCCGTAATCGTGGTTCGGGGCCCGTCGCGTCATGTTCTCCTCGACGAAACAGAACAGGTTGAGGCTGTCCTTGATCCAGATATGGAAACACTCTTCTTCGTAGAAAGGATAGAACGTTTTGCGCTCGCTGTAGCGGCGCAGCGTTTCCTCCGCCTCCGCGCGGACCGCCGGATCGTCCGAGGAAAGCCTGTCTTTGAGGCGGTCGCGCAACGCTTCCCGGCTGTCGTCGACGCCGGTGCTCGCGCGGCAGGTGATCGCGTCGTGGTAGATGTGCTGGATGGCGAAGCCGGGGTTGTAGTGCCAGAAGATGTGCCCGCCCACCATGCGGCGGCTCAGATGATGGCGGATCGACGGCAGTTCGCGGCCGGGCATCTTGATCGCGCCGAAGAAGGGCGTCACCCGGATCAGGATGGGGTATTCGGGATCGAAACCTTCCTCCATCAGGACGAATGTGACGAGCCGCTGTTCGGTATCCAGAATCCATGTATGGTTGATCTTCCCCTCGCCTGCGGCGGGCATGATGTGCACGAAATAGGTCGTCTCATCTCCCTTGAGGCATTCGTAGGATTCCCAGACGTAGCTCCGGCCTTTTTCGGCGATCTGGATGTTCTCTCCATCCAGAAAATGGAGGGAGTATTCCTTGCCCCCGTCCATGACGACGTGGAAATGCCTGCCGGCCAGTTCGTAGCACAGCGGCGCGCGGTACTGGCTCAGGCCGATGAATTTCCGATTGATCGGGCCCATGGTCAACATCCTTTCTTCGATGTATATCACATCATGTCGGATCAATTATAGGCGCTGACCTCCGCCTTTGTCAAGACATGCCGCCGCTGAGATCGCGCCACGAAATCTTTGACACGGCGCTGATTCTGTGATACGATTGAAGCAGATCCAGACATTTCATGAGCGGGAGGAAAAGCCATGGGTAAAAAAGCGTTGATCGCGTCCTTTGGACTCAACGAAGATTTTCTGCGCGGCAAGACGCAGGAGGAGATCGTGCCGGTCATCGTGGACAAGATCGAATCGGTGCGCGGTTATGAGCCCGACCTGATCGTGCTGCCGGAGGCCTTCCTGAAAATCGGTGGCGACAGGCTCAATCCCCGCTGGCGCGGGATCACAAATGACATGCTGGGCGAATTGAAGCGGCTTGCCCGGGAGCTGAGCTGCTACATCGCCGCTCCTCTCTACGAGCCGTATCCGGGCAGCGATACGCTGCGTTATAACACCACCTTCCTGCTGGATCGCGCGGGCGAGGCGGTGGGGCGGTATCGCAAGGTGCACACGGTGTATGAAGAGTCCACCGTGTCCATGGTGGTTCCGGGCTGCGACTATCCCGTGTTCGACACAGATTTTGGCCGCATCGGCTTTCAGACGTGTTTCGACATCGGCTGGCGCGACGGATGGAAGGCGTTGGCCGACAAGGGCGCGAAGCTGGTCGTATGGACAGCCGCGTATGATGGCGGCAACCTCCTCAACACTTACGCCGCGCACAATATGTACTATGTCGTGTCCTCCGTGCGCACGGATCACGCGCAGATCATTGATCTCACCGGCCGCGCCATTGCCGAAGGCGCGCGCTGGAACGGCCTGGCCATGGCTCGCGTCGACCTGGAGACCCAGCTGTATCACATTGACCGCCAGTATCAGAAGATCGACGTCATCCGCAAGGCGCTGGGGTCGAAGGTCACCATTCGCGCTTATTCGGAGGAAAACGTATTCACTGTGGAGTCGAATGACCCTGCATGGCCGATCGAGCGCATTGAACGTGAATTCGGCCTCATGAATTATAAGGACTATCATGCCGAAGCCGCTCGTTTGCAGGAAGAATGGCGCGCGAAGTATCCCTCATTGCCCGGAGAAGGATAAGCATTGATCGGGCGTGGCCGTCCGGACAAACGGTTTGGCCATAAAGGGCTCGAAGGGATCAAAATGGAAGGGTCGCGGAGCGGCTGCAATCGGATTGAGAGGGCCTGCAGATATGAAAGCAAAGAAAAAGCATATCGTTTTGATCGTCGCCGTACTGCTCATACTCGCGGCTGCCGCTGTGTCTTTGGTTCAATTCACCCAAATCGGCTATCTGATGACCGTTCCGTACAGATCCGCTTTTACGGAAATCGCCGATCACGTGCTCGTCAACCAGAATTATACAGGAAATCGGCAAGAGCTTCTTGCGTTGATCGAACAGGCCGAGGAACGTGTCGGGGCGTTCTTCGGGGGATTGCGCTTTCCGGATAAGACGTTCTTCATTATTTGCGATGACAAAGAGCTGACCCGGAAACTCGGCGAAGACCACGCCATCGTCAGCGTCGGTTTTCCCGTCGGGAAGCACTATATCTGTGTATCGGACGAATATCTCGAACTCGACATTCTGGCGCATGAGATCACCCATGCGGAGCTGCGCGCGCGCCTTTCAGCCAAAGCGCAGAAAAGAATTCCAACATGGTTTGACGAAGGGCTTGCTTTACAGAACGACTGGCGTGAGAGGTACTGCGAAGAGCAATGGATCGCGCAGACTGACAATGGGAAAAGCATTGTCGCCCTTGGGGATATGGACACCCCGTCAGAGTTTTACGCGGGGGAAGCGGAGGACAGGCGTTTCCGTTATCTGAACGCGAAGCATGAACTCTCCGCGTGGATGGCGGTCCATGGGCGGCGCGGTTTGCTGGAATTGCTCGACAGGCTCAATGACGGAGCGGATTTCACTGCGGCATACGGTTCATAAATCTCTTGCCAAAACGCGTGTTTTCCTTTATAATGATATTAAGGAGGTGTGCTATATGACATTCTACAAATGCAGGCACTGCGGCAACATCATCGCTTACATTCACGATTCCGGCGTTCGCTGCCAATGCTGCGGCGAGGAGATGCAACCAATCGAACCAAACACCACTGACGCGGCGGGCGAGAAGCATGTGCCGGTCATTGAGCAAAACGGCCGGATTGTGACTGTCACGGTCGGCTCCGTCGAACACCCCATGCTGGACGCGCATTACATCGAATGGATCATGCTGGAGACGAAGGAAGGCCGCCAGAGAAAGACGCTCAAGCCGGGGGACAAGCCCGTTGCGGCGTTCGCCCTCACCGACGGGGACGCCGTCGTGGCCGCCTACGAATACTGCAATCTGCATGGGCTGTGGAAGTCCAACTGACGGCACGGCCGCGCCGCCACGTGTTCTGAAAAAGGCAGGATGAATTATGATAAAGAGGGCCGGAACAGAGGACGCCGGAGCGCTTGCCAGTCTGGCGAAGCAAATGTGGACGAATCATGATCCGGATAACCTGGGGGAAGAGTTCCGTGAACTCGTGAAGAATGACGAGGCGGCCTGCTTCATCAAATATGCTGACGGCAAACCGGTCGCCTTCGCCCAGTGCCAGTTACGGCATGATTACGTGGAAGGGACGGCCAGTTCCCCGGTGGGATATCTGGAGGGCGTCTTTGTTCTGGAAGGATACCGAAGAAACGGCTATGCGGCGGAGCTGCTGGCAGAGTGCGAGAAGTGGAGCAAAGGCAAGGGCTGCTCTGAATTCGCCAGCGATTGTGAATTCGGCAATGAAGGCAGTTTGAAATTCCATCTGTCGACGGGGTTTGAGGAAGCAAACCGGATCATCTGCTTCAAAAAGAAGCTTTGACAGTCCGGATTTGTTTTGAAAGCGTGCTGGCGAGGAGGAAAGAGGAGAGGCGCAATTCATGAATCGGAGCGAGCGCCGGGGCTGGAGCTCAAATCAATGATATGGATGGCATACTCGGGACGATTACCCCAGTTTACCTTATGTTCGGGACGAATTGGGGCAGTCGTCCCTTGTTCAGTATGACGCCGTCACGGCGGTTTGAAAAGGAGAATTCAATCAGATGAAGGATGTTTGGAAGGCCTGGCAGCCGCTTAAGTCGCGCGTATCGCGGGAAGCGGCGCATGTCGAGGTGAGCGGCAGGAATTATGTTTTCAATGAGAGCGCGTTCCCCGCGTCCGTGTTGATCGGAGGCGAGGAATTCCTGGCGCGGCCCATCGAGCTGGTTGGAGTGTTCGCGGGCCGCGAGGAGCGGACGCTCAGCGAATGCGTCTATCATCCGCTCTCGCAGGATGACGAGCGCGCGGTGTTCCAGCTGTCCTCGCGGATGGGCAACACCGTGATCGACGGGCGAATCACCTGCGATTTCGACGGATTTCTGGAGATATGCCTGTCGGTCATCCCGTTCTGGTCGTTTGCGAAGGACGGGCTGAACGCGCCGCGGCTGGAAAAGCTGTTTATTGACATCCCTGTGAAGCGGGAATATGCAACGCTGTATCACTACTGGCCCAACGATAAAACCAGCATCATTCCGAACGCCAACATCGTCAACGCCGACGCGCTGCCGGAGGGCGGCGTGAAGCTGCCGTTCAAGCCCTACGTGTGGCTGGGCGACGAGTTCCGCGGCCTGGGCGTGAGCATGGAAACCGACGAGAACATCGAGGTGTACGGCCCGCAGGCGGAGTATATCGCGGAAAGCGCAGGCGAAGTCGTGTTGCGCGTCCGACTGCTGGATCATATGCCCGCCGCCTGGCAGGGCCGCGTGGACGAGTGGACGCGCGCGCTGAACCCCGTCGACTACCGCATCGGCTTCATGGCCACGCCTGTGAAGCCGGTCACGCCCGAACACCGGCGCGAATGGCGCTCGTTTCACGTGTTCAGCGGCATGTACCTGAACGAGCAGGACGGCGCGCTGGACTATCTCGCGGCCTCCGGCGTGAAGTGGGTCATCTTCCACGAAGGCATCAGCCGTGTGCAGAACTACGGCATGCCGGAGGACGAGACCCGCTTTCGGGCGCTGATTGCCGCCTGCCACGCGCGCGGCCTGAAAACCATGGTATACTTCGGCTACGAGTATTCCACCCTCGCGCCGGACTGGTTCGAGAAGGCGCGGGACTACCTCATCAACACCCCGGAGGGCGGCTTCACCGGCGGCTGGCAGCGAAAACCCTGGCAGCGCGACTTCATGGTCTGCTACCGCGGCGGCTACAGCCAGGCCATGATCGACCGCGTGAAGTTCGTGATGGACGAATACGGCGTGGACGGCGTTTACACCGACGGCACCTACGTGCCCTGGGAGTGCGCCAACGCGCGGCATGGCTGCGGCTATACCGGCCGCGATGGAAAGCGACGCGCAACCTTCCCCATATTCGCCGTGCGCGACCATGTGAAGCGGCTCTACGAGGCGGTGCACGAGCGCGGCGGGCTCATCGACACGCATCAGAGCTCCTGCTGCCTCGCGCCCACGCTGTCGTTCTGCGACAGCTATTACGACGGCGAGAACATCCAGGGCGCGCTCATCCGCAGCGTGACGGAGGGCAAAGGCCTCACCAGCTTTTTGAACCTGCCCGCCTTCCGCGCGGAATACATGGGGCGCAACCTGGGCCTCATCGATCAGTTCATCGCCTACACCAATCCGTCCATCGGCTGGACGATTGAGAAACTGGCTGCGCTCACGCTGATTCACGACGTGGTTCCCCGCCCGCGCAAGACCGGCGAGGCCATGACGCGGGAGAGCCTGGAAACCGACCTGCGCTTCATCCGCGCGGTGTGGCGCGCGTTCGACGAGTATGGCGCGGAGGACGCGGCGTGGCTGCCCTATTGGCAGAACGATCTGTGCGAAACGGAAGGCGCGTATCTCAGCGTGTATCAGGGCGCGAAGCCGCTGGGCGTGCTCTCGAACCTCACGCTTGAACCCATGACCGTGACGGTCAAAACCGGCAGGGCGCGCGTAGTGAGCGTCCTCACGGGCGAGGTGTTTGAGGCGAAGGACGGAAGGGTAAGCTTCACCGCGGAGAGCTATTATCCGTATTTGCTGGCGCTGTGAGCGTCATGCACCAATGCGATTGCTCCGCCGGTTTATTCCCGAACGCAGGGCGGGAATTGATCCATAAGGAAGAAACGGAAAAGGGTTATCCCCCGGGGAGCGGCAGGGCTGATGCGAACGCACTCTAATCCAGCCTGACCTCGCGGCCCGTCGCGGCGGACTGATACATCGCCTCGAGGATGCGGATCATGTTGACGCCCTGCTCCGGCGTGTAGTCCTTTTCCACGCCGTCGAGGCAGATCGCGGCAAAGTGTTCCAGCGCGCGGCTGTGGCCGTTGCCCATTTCGCCCAGGCGCGGCCTGATGTCGATCAGCGTCCCGTCCGCGTCCTCTGTGAAAATATCCGCCGTGCCGTCGTCGTTCCATCTGAGGCCTGCCTTGTCCCCCCGCAGCTCCACGAAGCGCTTTTCCTTTTCGATGTTGGACGCCCAGCTGAACTCGATCTGCAGGCATGCGCCGTTGTCGAAGCGAATGAAACCCATCGCCAGGTCTTCGACGTCGAACACGCCGTTTTCCTTCTTCTCGCCGAAAGCCGCGTGTTCGGAATCGCTTTGGGCTTTGTTATCGGCAAACTTGCGATAGGTGCAGCCGGACACGGCCACGGGATTCGGATTGCCCATCAGCCAGATGGACAGGTCGATCATGTGAACGCCCAGATCGATCAGCGGCCCGCCGCCGGATCTCGCCTTGTCGGTAAACCAGCCGCCGCGGCCAGGTACGCCGCGCCGCCGGATCCAGCCGCAGCGCCCGCAGTAGATCTCGCCCGCCCTGCCGGAAAGGATGTAGTTCTTCAGATAGCGGGAATTGTTGTAATAGCGGTTGTTGCGCATGCACATCAGCACTTTGCCTGCGCGCTCCGCGGCGTTTTTCATCTTCAGCGCCTCTTCCACGCTGATGGCGTCCGGCTTTTCGGAAAAGACATGCAGGCCGCGCTCCAGCGCGTACACGGCCGCGACCGAGTGAAAATCGTTGGAGGTCGCGATGTCGACCGCGTCGAGCCGCTCATTGTCGATCATCGCGCGGAAGTCCGCGTAGACCGGAATGCCTGCGTCCAGGCCGAATTCAGCCTTGATCTTTTCGCATTTTCCCGGCACGAGATCGCACATCGCGACGATTTCCACGCGCGGATTGGCCGACTGCATCCGCACGTGCGACCGTCCCATGCCGCCGGTGCCGATAAAACCGATCCTGAGCTTTTTCTCCATTTTCCTCGCTCCTTTACAGCTTCATGATCCAGATATTGCGGAAGCTCACCGGATGGCAGTGATCCTGCAGCATCAGCGGGCCTTCCGCAGCCTCGAAATCGCGCGATCCGCTGGGCGTCACGCGGGGCATGACGACGTTGTTGAGCACCGGCAGGCCGTTCTGCAGCACCGTGGCGCGCGCGTCCTCGATCTTCACGCCGCCGGCGTCAAAGCGCGGCGCGCGGAACAGGATATCGTAGGTCTGCCATTCGAGCGGCGGCTTGCAGGCGTTCATCAGAGGCGCGTGCATTTTGTAGATGCCGCCGCAGTCGTCGTCCTGAACGGGCTCCACGCCGTAGCTGTCGAGCACCTGTAGTTCGTACACGCCGTGAATGTACACGCCGCTGTTGCCCCTGTCCTGGCCCGTGCGCTCGCGCATATCGGGCTCCATCCATTCCACGTGGATCATCGCGTCGGCATATGTCTCATACGAGATGATGTTGCCCGAATGCGGCACAACGGTCATGACGCCGTTTTCGACCCGCCACGGGGCCTTGCCGCCGTCGCGGGTATGCCATTTGTCGAGATTGGTTCCGTCGAAGAGTATGATCTTTTCAGGCATGGCCTCCGCGTCTCCCTTCCGAGGGTGTCGCTTTATTTCAGCTGTTCATGACGGCCGCGACCCGGTCGATGTCTTCCTCCGTCCAGTCCGGGTTAATGCCCACATAGAGCGTGCGGGACAGGTAGTCCAGGGTTTTCGGGCACATATCGGGCGCGTAATCCATCTGCAGTCCCTGATTGGCTTCCATCCGGAAGGGATCCATGGCGGGATGGAGCGCGCCGCGCTTCTCCATGATCTGCGTCCAGTTGGTGTATACGTGCTTTCCCGTGTCGATGGGAACCGTCGTGCCCAGGCCCTTTTCCTTGCATTTTGCCTGATAGGCCCTGCATGCCTCCGCCGTGTCAAATCGGAGGGCGAGCGTGGTTCCGCAGTCGCCCGCCAGGTCGTGCGAGGGGGCCTGCGCCGCCTTCCCCGCGCCGCATGTGAGCGCCGCCAGGGTGTCGCGGTTCCTGCGCAGGTCGGAGAGCAGCCCGGGTAGCCGCTTCAGCTGTTCCCGCAGAATCGCGCCGGTCAGGTCGGAGACGCGGAATTCCGCGCCGCCGAACAGGGGCTGCGTGACGCCGTCCAGCTGGTCCCCGAAAAACGCCACCGCGGCGGCGTCGTGATAGATCAGCGCGCGCTCGTAAAGCGTCCGGTCGTCCGTGACCAGCGCGCCGCCCTCGCCCGCGGTCATGATCTTGAAATAGTTGAAGGAATAAGCGCCGGCGTCGCCGATGGTGCCGAGATACCGCCTCTGATACATCCCGCCGTCCGCCTGACAGGCGTCTTCCAGGATGCGCAGGCCATGCTTTGCCGCGAGCCGCTTCATCGCCGTCATATCCGCGGGGAATCCCTGAATGTGGACGGGCATGATCGCTTTGGTGTGAGAGGATATCTTCTTTTCCACGTCGGCCGCGTCCAGCGTCAGGGTTTCGTCGGCTTCGGCGATCACCGGAATAGCGCCTGTCGCCGTAACGGCCAGCGCCGAGGCGATGTAGGTATAGGCGGGAACGATCACCTCGTCGCCGGGGCCGATGCCCATGCCGATCAGGGCGGAAGACAGCGCGGCAAACCCTGAGGTCATCGTCAGCGCGTATTTCGCCCCGACCGTCTTTTTCCACGCTTCCTCAAAGCGCATGACTTCTTTGCCGGCGTCGTTGATCTTGAAAAAGTTGCGGCTCATGATGGCCCGCGCCACGGCTTCTATCTCTTCCTGTCCGATTCTGTACATATCATTACACCCCCATCAGTCGCAGGTTTTCGTCGATCAGCGCCTGGTCGGCGTTGTTGACCAGCGGATGCGCGCCATTGTAGAGGAAACACCCGATCTCGTATCCCCCGCGGACGATCTGATCCTCCGTGGGAAGATAGGCGCTGTAGCCGTTGGCGTTGGAAAGGCACAGCGTATACCGGAAAGGCGCGTAGGCCCTCATCCGGAGGGAGATTTCTGAAAAGATCTCGAACGGAAACGGAACGAAGGCGATATCTCCCAGCGAGAGAATGGTCTGCGGAATGACGAAAAAGCGTTCGTAAGGCGGACAGCCCGCCTCGTATTCGTCCATGACCGCCCGGTAATGCGCGTACCGAAGCCGTTCGAGGTTGATCAGCCTTTCCGGATGCTCGCAGGCGTCGAGCTTTTCCAGGACTTCCTCCCGCGGCGGGAGCGGTTTGCGCGGGACGTGAATCTCGCCCTCGTACAGCGCGAGCGATCCGGGCTTGTATACGCCGATCGCCCGATAGGCCCGCATCGCGTCCGCGGCGGCCACGCCGCCCAGTTCCTCCACATGGCGGATGTTTCCGGTGGTCCTGCCGTTGGTCAGCCTTGGCCCCACGTCGCCCTGCGCCCCGTTCCAGTAGGCGGTCAGGACGCCGGTTTCCGCCTCCAGCCGGTCTGTCATGACGCCGGACCAGTCGCGGGAGATTTCGTGATTGTTTCCGGCCGCCGTCCCGTGGCACCCGTAATGAATGAGATTGACGATACCCTCCCGCGTATCCGCGTTCCGGATGGCGACGCAGGTCATATACGGATCATAGCAGCCCCACGGATTCTGCCCCAAGCCGATCGAGCCGTCGCGATGCTGCTCGCGGCGGTTGACGCCCACCCCGGAGCTGACGACGCCAACCGCCAGCTCCGCGGGCCGCAGCCTCTCCAGGGCGGTCCGGCAGGCTTTGCGCATGGCCGGGAACAGGACGCCGTCCACATAGGCGCGGTCGATATCGCCCCAGCCCTCCATGCCGGAAACGTTGGGCGCGGAGTGGGTATGCGTGGCGGCGACGATGATCCTCCCCGCGGGGAGGCCGAGTTCCTTCCCGATGACGCCGCGAATCTCATCCGCCAGCGCGGTTCCGAAATCCCCAACCGTCACGCTCAGCAGCAGGGCGCGGTTTTCTTTCTGGCGGAAGGCGACGGCGGTCACCTGCAGCGGATCATGGACGGATGTGCTGACGGTATACGGATTGTATCCATAAAGCAGCGTGCCCACCGCCGGGGTGATATCATCCCGCGCGGCGCCCGCGCTGAATCTGTCCTCTGACATGGCATTCCCCCCTGCTCATAACCTTATAAATCGATCATGGCGTTCCCGTCCCGGTTATCCCGCGATTTTTCCGTTTCCCTCATAAAGCTTCACGAGATACTCGCCCACCTGGTGAATGGTATTTACCCAGACCGGCATCAGCGCCTGCGGGAAACGCCCGTAGGCGAACTCGAAGGAGAGCTTGCCCGCGTAGCCGTTTTCCTTCAGGCAGGCCATATGGCCTTCCCAGTCCACATCGCCCTGGAACGGCACGAGGTGCAGGTCGTGATTATAGTAATTGTCGTGCACATGCGTGCAGCGGATGTGTTTGACCACGCGCTTCATGGCGTCCAGCTGATCCTTGCCGAACGCGACGTGCGCGTGGCCGAAATCCCAGCAGCAGCCGACGGTGGGCGTGTTGAACCGCTCGATCATGCCGGCGACCTCCTCGATGCGCGACATGAAGCGGGATTTCCCGTCTATGGCGGGAATGAAAGGCACGTGATCCTCAAACAGGTTTTCCAGCGCGACGACCAAACCGTGCTTCGCGGCATAATCCACATGAGGCGCCAGGTAGTTATAAGTATACTGCTCGATCTCCTTCGGATCGTAATGATCCGTCACGCAGTATTCGTCCGCGTGCACCACGACATACTTCGCGCCCAGCAGCGCGGAGGCCTCGAACACGCGCTCATAGTAGCGCTTGAAATCCTCCGGATCGTAGCTGTGATAGCGGTTGTAGGGCACGTGCGTCTGTTCGACGGCAATGCCCGCCGCGTCAAGCGTTTCCTTATCGCGCAGCGCCTGATCCCGCCAGGTGTCCGCGCGGAAATCCGGCGTGTAATCGATATAGCGGAAGCCCGCTCCGGCGCACAGCCGGACAGCCTCCCCGAAGGCCCTCGGCGCTTCGTTGAAGCGCGACTTCGTCAGGTAATTCAACTGAATGGACAGTTCCATGCCTTTACCTCGCTTTCAGTATGCGTCTTTTTTACCCTGCGTGTTTTCCGATCGCGGCGCGGGCCGCGCGTCTTTCCGCCGTCATTATAGCATCTGCGCGCAGGCCGCGTCAAGGCGCGCGAGGCATGAAAAAACCTGCCCGAACGGGCCGCGTTCTTTATATATGCTTCTTTTTTTCCTTTGGCGCGTGGGAAAACGGCGCGATTCTGACGCGCATTCTTTACGGAAAACCAATGTCTCCGCTACACCGTTTCGCTTGCCGGAGGAGGGGAGGCATGCTATAGTGATAGCCGGGCGGCGGGGAACAGCCGCCTGACTATGCGTTTACAGGCAAAAGAAAAAGGAGCGTGCCTCCGTGGATATATTTCAGAAGCTGTGCGGCATTAAGGATCAGGACGGCAGGCCGATTGAAAACAGCCGGCTCAGGGCGATGTATGCCCAGAACCTGAACATCGCCTGGCCCTCGACGATCGAAGGCGCGCTGCTGAGCATCATCGGCTCGATCGACACCATGATGGTGGGCACGCTGGGCCCGGCGGCCATCGCCGCGGTCGGCCTCACCAACCAGCCCCGCATGATCCTGCTGATCTGCGCGCAGGCCCTGTGCGTGGGCACGACGGCGCTGTGCGCGCGCCGCAAGGGCGCGGACGACCGGGCGGCGGCCAATTCCTGCCTCAATCAGTCGCTGGCGCTGGTCACGGTGCTGGGCGTTATCATAACGCTGATCGGCTGTTTCGGCGCGGAACCGTTCATGCGCATCGCCGGCGCGAACGAGGACACGCTGGAGATGAGCGTGGCTTATTTCCGAATCATCTGCATGGGCCTGCTCCTCAACTGCTGGTCGCTGTGCATCTGCGCGGCCATGCGCGCCATTGGGAAAACGCGCGTCACGATGATCACGAACATCACGGCGAATCTGGTGAACGTTTGCCTGAACTATATCCTCATCAACGGCAAGCTTGGCTTTCCGCGCATGGGCGTGCGGGGCGCGGCCATCGCCACGGTCTGCGGCACGGCGGTGTCCTGCCTCATGGCCGCCAGTTTCGTCTGCCGTTCGGGCGGCTATTACCGCCTCGCCCTGCCCAAATTCGACAGGGCGACGCTGAAGGGGCTGTTCAGCGTCGGTTCCAGCTCCATCGCGGAATCCGCCTTCCTGCGGGTAGGTTTCCTGATCAACTCGCGCCTGATCGCCGGCGTGGGCACCAACGCCTTTGCGGCGTATCAGATCGTCTCGCAGGTCACGTCGCTTTCCTTTACCCTTGGCGACGGCATCGCCACGGCCGGCACGTCGCTGGTCGGGCAGAGTCTGGGCGCGAAGCGGAAGGATCTGGCGCGGGCGCACACTTATATTTCCCGGCGTATTTCCATTTTTGCCTCCATCGGGCTGATGCTGGTCATCTTCCTGCTGCGCCGCCAGCTGGCGCTGCTGTTCACCACGGATGAGGAGATCATCCTGGGCGTCACGCTGTCCTTCTATGTGGTTATCGTCGGCATGCTGCCGCAGAACGGGCGCGTCGTGTTCTCCGGCTGCCTGCGCGGCGCGGGCGACACCCGCTACGTGGCCATGGTCGCGCTGGCCAGCGTGGCGGTGCTGCGGCCGATCCTTACATATCTGTTCTGCTATCCGCTGAACAGCCTGCTGCCCGGTCTGCACATCGCCGTGATGGGGCCGTGGATCGCCTTCGTCATCGACGCTTTCTTGCGCAACGGCCTTCTGCTCCGGCGCATCAGGCAGGGCAAATGGCTGGACATCAGGCTGTCTTAGCCTCCTGCGTCAGGGCAGCAGCCAGCCGTATTCGCCGGGAGAGACGGTGCTCTTTCCCAGCGTGTGAATCGGATCGTCTTCCCGGCACCACATTTCACCGCCCGCTGTGGAAAGATACAGCTTCAGGGGACGGTCTTCCGTCCAGCCGGCTTCCTTTCGGGAAAGGCGGACGCGCAGGTATGCGCCGCCGTCCGCGCTCAGCGCTTCCACGCGCCACAGCCGGCGCAGCCGTGAAAGCGCGCGCCCGAAGGTTCCGTAATACAGATAGTCTTCCACGGGAATCTCCACGCGTCCGTCCGGATGAAGAACGACAGGCGGCGCGGGCCACATCAGGCGGAACTCCATGCCCATCCGCACGCTTTCCCGCCGGTCGGAACGGAAGTCGACGGTCAGCGTTTCGTCGTCAAAGGCCGCGCGGAAGGCGGCGTGCCCGCCGATAGGTTCCCAAGCGGCCCGCGTTATGCTTCCGCGCCTCAGCCGGTAGGCAGAAGCGTCGATTTCCTCTCCGGCGTAATAGGCCAGCGGGGGGAGCCCCTGTTCGACGCGCGCTTCCACCTCGGGAAATTCGACGGTCAGCAGCTCTTTCAGTCGGTCTTCTCGCCAGGCCAGCTTTTTTGGGAAAAATTTATAGCCTTCGCCCTCGGAATGATAGCCCAGCCGGCCGTCCGCCTCGCAGAGGCGCGACAGCGCCCGGCTGTTCTCCATTTCGCGGAGCACGAGCGAGCGCATCCGGCGAAGCGTCCGGCGGGGATCGCCTTCCCCGAGCCCCAGGCGCTCCCGCAGCTGGTAAAAGCGCAGGATGTTATAGCCGCTTTTGAACAGCAGGTTCAGCGCGCCGGCGACCGACAGCTGTTCCGCCAGCTCCGGACAGCCGCGCGCGGCGGATATAAGCCGTTCGTTTCCCTCGGCCCAGCGGCGGGTCATGCGATGGGCGAGCGTCAGCGCTTCCGGCAGCGTGTGGCCGGAGAGCAGGCATTCGCCGATACGGTCGCCGTCGGTGGGATCCAGCGTCTGCCAGCTGCGCGGCAGGGAATAATTCCTGGGCTTCAGGTGCAGCGCCCAGACCGGCCCGTCGTGCATCGGCCCGTAGTAACTGAACATGACGTTGAGGGGATATTCCCGGTAGCCCGCCTCGAAGGATTCCCAGGCGCGGGCGATGGCCTCCGCCCGGCTGCTCCCCGCGAAACAGCCCGCCAGGCGGCGCAGGAAGGCATGCTTGTCGGCAAAATCGTGCTCAAAGGCCAGCTCGCCCGCGGCCTTGCTCATCAGAGAAGGATAGTTCCCAAAATACCAGCACTGCATGACGCCCTCCACATTCTGGCGGCGCGCGGCGCGATACTTGTCGAACAGCAGGCCGGGGACGGGCACATAGGGCACGCTGGCCACCTCGTGCGAGCAGCAAACCTGGGTCTTCATGTACATGCGCCGGCCGGCGGCCATGGCTTCGCCGGCTGTGGCCTCAAAGAGCGGGGAAGGGCCGGCGCAGCTCAGCCAGTAGTCCACGCCCCGGCGGATGCGTCCCAGCTGCCTGGCGCGGCTCAATTCCTCGAAGTTCTGCATGAGGACGACATCCGCCGGCGCGCGGCGCACGTAATCGCGCACGTCCTCCAGAGGCCACATCCTGTGGCCGTAGGTCCAGCTGATAACCTCCGCCTGCGGCGCGGCGCGATGAATGCCCGCCGCCAGCGCCGCCGCCGCGTTGGCCAGTGCCTGACCGGGCGCGATAGTCCGGCAGCGCGGGCAGGTCATCTCCGAGCGGTAGCCGATGGCCGGCAGGGACGCGTAGGCGGAGGAGCAGGAGGTGGGCCGCTCGCCGTAGGTGATGGAGATAAAACCGCCTAGCCCTGGGCAGCGTTCAAACAGGCGGGCGCCGGCTTCCTCCACCATGGCGCGTCCCTCCCGGGAATTGACGCAGAACAAGTGGTTTCCGTTGTAGGCGACGCCGCCATCCGCTTGGGGGATATGCCGGGACAGCGCCTCGCTCAACGCCACCGGCTCGATGGCGAACACGTAGACGCGTATGCCGTAACGGGCGCACTTTTTGATGACGCGGTTGAGCTTTTCGATGCGCGCTTCGCTGCCCTGTCCGTATTCCGGCAGAGCGCTCACCGGCACGAGATCGGAAAAACGGGTGTAGATCCACACGCCGTTGGCGCCGTCGTGCATGAGGCGGTTCAGGTATTCCTCCGGATAGTAATCGATGTCGTCGGACAGTTCATCGCCGTACTTGGGCGGGCGGTTGATGGGGCTGAAAAAGCAGCGCGTGATGCGGGACTTCATGGCCGGCCTGCGTGCGATTTCACCCAGGGGCAGGCAGGGCCCCTCCCGGCGCGTGAGTTCGTCCTCGAGATAGATCAACGCGCGGCGAACGCCCTCCGTGTCGCCGGCGGCGATGATTGTCTCCTCCGGCTTCACTTCGATGCGGTATGCCTCGAAGCACTCCGTTTCCTCCTTAATCAGCCGCAGGGGATAACGCTTTCCCGACATGCCACAAACGGTGAGGAAGCGCGAGAAATCCTCATAGGAAACGTCCAGCAGGCCGGTTTCCTCGGGAAAGCGGCTGGCCAAATACATGCCGGAGACGGCAACCTCGCCCGGCTGCGGCGCACGGTCTACGAAGAAAGAAGGCTTTTGCGCGTGGAGCGGGCTGGACAGATCGTCCAGAAAAGATTTATCGGGCTGGTCATGAAAAAACGGATCCAGTTTCAGGGTGCGTTTCATGCGATACCTCTCTGCAAAGACGCGTGAATCGAGCAACAGCCCCGCCGGCCTTAGTTTCGGCCGGCGGGGCGATCGTATGCGGGTTGGAAAGGGCTAGTTCAGCATGACCTGGCCGCCGGTCACGGGGATGGCCTGGCCGGTCTCGTATTTCTGCTCGACGCAGTAGAAGATGGCCTTGGCGACGTCGGCCGGGAAGCAGCCGCGGTTCATGGGCACCTTGGCCATGTAGTATTTGCGCACATCCTCCACCGTCTTCGCGCCGGGCACCTTGCCGGCGTTCAGGTACTGCACGAACAGCCCGCGCACGGGATCAGACCACAGCGGGCCGTCCAGATAATTGCCGGGGCAGATGGCGTTCACCTTGATGTTGTAGGGGCACAGCTCCAGCGCGAAGCTCTGCGTGAGGCCGATGCCGCCGAACTTCGAGCCGGCGTAGGCGTAGTTGTTCTTGCTGCCCTCCAGGCCCGATTTGGAGTTGATGGTGATGATGTCGCCGAACCACTCGGGATCGGCCTCGTGCTCGGCCTCCATCACGGCCGCTGCGTATTTCGCGCAGAGGAAATAGCCCGTGTAGTTGATGTTCGTCACGAAATCGAAGCCGGCTTTCTCCAGCTCCATCAGGCTGCCCGCCTTGGCGACGCCCGCGTTGCTCACCATGATATCCAGGCCGCCGAACGCCTCGACGGTCTTCTGCACCATCGCCGCGACGCTTTCCTCGCTGGTGACGTTCACCTCGACCGCCATGGCGTTCTCGCCCAGCTCGTCCGCCACGGCCTGCGCGCCGGGCAGGTTCATGTCCGCGATCACCACGGCGCAGCCTTCGCGGTGCATTTCCTCGGCGATGCCCTTGCCGAAGCCCTGCGCGCTGCCCGTCACGATGGCGATCTTGCCCGCCAGCCGGCCTTCCGTCGCGGGACGGTTGTGGATGTTGGCCTTCGCCAGCTCCTGCCACTTCTGCATATCAATCATGTCGCTTCATCCTCCCATACTGAATTCTGGAAACTCTACCGGAGTTCCACC